>NZ_JAKKRV010000063.1:0-536 GCF_025653985.1 Shewanella sp. SM69 | reverse complement strand
AAATCTGTGTGGACACTCACAGGTGTTGAGTTAATCGAAACTGCTTAGCCTTCGGGTTGGCAGTCAAAAATTTAAATCAATGTAACAATGAGTGTTCATAGTAATATGTACAGTTTGTTTCTTTTAGCGAGAAACAAAAAATCAGAATTCATTGAGCCGCTGAAGTCGCAAGACGGAAGCAACAAAACTTTAATTGAAGAGTTTGATCATGGCTCAGATTGAACGCTGGCGGCAGGCCTAACACATGCAAGTCGAGCGGCAGCGGGAAGATAGCTTGCTATCTTTGCCGGCGAGCGGCGGACGGGTGAGTAATGCCTAGGGATCTGCCCAGTCGAGGGGGATAACAGTTGGAAACGACTGCTAATACCGCATACGCCCTACGGGGGAAAGGAGGGGACCTTCGGGCCTTCCGCGATTGGATGAACCTAGGTGGGATTAGCTAGTTGGTGAGGTAATGGCTCACCAAGGCGACGATCCCTAGCTGTTCTGAGAGGATGATCAGCCACACTGGGACTGAGACACGGCCCAGACTCCTA
>NZ_JAKKRV010000062.1:0-559 GCF_025653985.1 Shewanella sp. SM69 | reverse complement strand
ACGATTGTTGTCGATATTCAGACAGCCATCATCCAGATAGCGGACAAGCTTGGGCCACTGATTCAGGCTATACGTAATAGCCGCTCCCAGTAAACTTTCTTTCGTGACACTCTCGCTTGATTTATCCAACCAGCTTTTGAATTGCGCGAGCAACGGCTTGGCTAGCGTTTGCCTGGCTTCATATTTCTTATCAGGCGGCGCAGTTTTTAATTTACTCTCCAGCGCATAGAGTTTCTGGATATGGTTAAGAGCCACATCGGCCTTACCGGTTTTGCCTTTACCCTGCGCTTTTTGGGCTTCGACGAACTTACGTCTGGCATGTGCCCAGCAGCCGACTAAGGTTGCGTGGGTTTTCTCATATCCGGCATAACCGTCGACCTGCAGATAACCGTTAAACCCCGCCAGGAAGTCGGTGGGATGTTTACTGCTGCGACTATCCTGATAATCAAACAGCACGAGCTTGGGGCCGGTACTTTTTTCTAAGCCACAGCCATATACCCACATATAACAGGTGCTTTTCTCAACATCCAGCACATTAACCGTGGTTTCATCTGCCCAC
>NZ_JAKKRV010000061.1:0-564 GCF_025653985.1 Shewanella sp. SM69 | reverse complement strand
CCGTTAGACGGAGGATATATTCGTCTTGAATCCCAAGGTCGCAGCGGGACTTTAGGCAGACAAATTTGTGTGGGCGGTGGCTTCATGGGTAACACACTTTCCGCACGTTCTGAGGCCAGCTTTGAAAAGCAATGTCGTAGCTGGTATCGCGCTTACATGCGCAATCAATCAAATATCTAACATCAAATTTATTAAGCCCTGTAATACAGGGCTTTGGAGTCTTATGAGCCAATTACCGCGCAATCCGAGTTTTACCCCGTCCCCAAAATTAAGGGCAAACCTTGAGGAAAGGAGAGAAGGGACGACCGAGCGCCTAAATCAGATTTGGGATCGCTACGAATATTTGCAACTCCAAGCGGGGATTCACTTAGAGTCAGCAGAAAAGCAAGTGTTGTTAAATGTGCTTTCTGGCTCATTTATCGAGCCGTCTTTTATCGAGCATTTGGCGCATGAGATCATAGATTCTGATGATTACATCGAGGGAATAGATGCTGCCAAGACGCTCTACGAAAAAGTTAAAAACGCCACTTATGCTGAATTGTTAGCTACCGTAGAGCGGCTTGG
>NZ_JAKKRV010000007.1:0-264063 GCF_025653985.1 Shewanella sp. SM69 | reverse complement strand
CGTGCTGTGGTCACATATCGAAGGATAACCGCGCCACGCAAGCTCGGTTTGCCTGTGTGGAATGTGGCTTTGAAGAAAACGCCGATGTCGTCGGCGCGATCAATGTATTAAGGGCGGGACACGCCCGATTAGCCTGTGAAGTGAGTGGTGCAACAATGCCGCCAGCAGCAGGAACCCACCGAAGCGAGTCCGGCGTTCGCGCCTAACCGCAGTAGGAATCCTCGTCGTTTACGGCGAGGAGGATGTCAAGGTACACGGTAATATCTGGATCCCCGCGTCCGCGAGGATGAAAGTGTAAAGGGGGGAGGATGACGGTGTGAAAGCGAGGATGGCCGCCTAAGAGTGGCTAGGATGACAACGTAACAGAAATCGGCTTTTCCGTAATCCGTCCTCCGTCAGCGCAGCGTTCCGTCAATTGTGAACTAAGCGTTCTGTTATCTAGGAAGGTTACTTTGCAATTTTTAGGACGTCCCTTTGTTCCTACTAAGGCTAATGCAGAGCCATTTGGTTGGATTATCACTTTTGAAATTGAGCGGTTCGCCAGGGGGGCAGAGCAATAAATCGTAGCGTTCAAGCTCAGTTAAATGGCCATTCTGGTCCCATATAACGGGTTCTAAACACAAGAGTAATTGCAGTGGCATGCAAACGTTTTGCTCCTGTGTTGTGTCGAGTGTGTTTTCGCTTGAATCAGAGATAAAAGTGTCGTTAATGCAGATTTTTTCGATATTGGAGCTATATTTGTCCCGTTTGGTCATAACATTGAAATCGAGAACTGGGTCATCCAGTAATTGGCTCTCAATTTGAGTTTCACCCTTAAAATTAAACGGGGCATTATTGGGGGTTAATAGGGTGCTGCTATTGAGGCTATCTCCTTGAATGTGCAGTTTGAGTCCTTCACCTTCGAGTAAGCATAGTTGCCTATCTATGCCGATAAATAGTGAGAAAGGGCCGCTGCTCGAAACGCTGGCTATGCTTATCCGATAATCAAAATCAGATAAATCCGCATGGCTTGGGGAAATCAGTAACTGTTTGGTACTGCCGCCGCCATTTTTCCATGTTGTTGATGGGCATTCCCGATAACGGATAAGTTGCATATTTTTTATCAACCTTTCTTCTTCAATACATAATGCTCGGCAAGTTCACCGGTAATGCGTTTGCCCTCAGTGTCTAGCATGATGAGTTGGTTTTCACCGACCAAATATTGACTACCATCCGCTAGGGTGATGTTGCGCCCTTGTTCATCCCAAACTGCGGTGCCTGTTACTTTGAAAATCCGCTCATCTTTGCCTAAATAAACAGTCTTTAGCTCGAAGCTGTTATCTGCCCGCAGGCTGATATGGGTTTGGATCCCCTCACAGCTTGCACAGGGAACGACGCCTTCATATTCACCGGGCCAGTCGAGTGCATTTTTGCTGGTATCGCCAAGGTAAATGCTGGCCGTTGCCTCGGTTTGTGCCGCCGTATTTGCACTTGGTTGTGCGGGCTCTGAGCAGGCGGTGGTGAACAGGGCTAAAAAGGTGATTGTTAAGAGTGATTTGTTCATACCCGATCCCATTTGTTGAGTAAAATTTAGCATGTCAGTTGTTATCATACTCGGCAAGGTGTATTGAGCAAAATTTCTCTTATTATCATGTTATAACAATGTGTTATTTGCACCTCGATTGTTTATTTAGCTGATGGAACTTGCCCTTGGTGAAGATAAATTGTTGAAGTGATTGCATGCTCTCGCTCTGATTTTTCACTCTAACGACTCATCATTTGAGTTGAATAATGGCACTTCACTCCTCGTTTCGTGTTTATGAATTGGCAATAGAGAACAAAATTTAATCTCGAAATGTCAACATGGCCTCGTCACTTCCTAGATTGAATCTATACTAAAATCTATCTCTTAGCGCTTGGGAGGTGGGCTTGTGGCGTTATCCAAAAACAATACAGAATCTTTAGGTGGATCAATATCATTATGACGCGCATGTTAGACAGAATTCTATTCGATGTGAGTAAGTCCCAGGTGATCGATCAGGGGGATTTAACACAGGCATCGCAGTTGATTGTGTCATCCGTCTGCAAGGGACTTAATATTTCCCGCGCCGGGATCTGGCTGTGGAGTGAAGATCACCAAAGTATTCAGTGTTTTTTCCTGCTCGATAATGCGCGCGTGCAGGAGCCATTAGTCATAACCCGCAGCCAATATCCTCATTATTTCAGCTTGCTAGATAACGAACGCACTATCGTTGCTAATCACGCGCAAACGGATCTTGCTACCCATGAGTTTTTGGCTGGGTATTTGCAGCCAAATCACATCACCTCAATGCTCGATAGCCCAATACGACGCAGTGGCAAGATGGTTGGGATTATTTGCTCTGAACATCAAGGCACACCCCGTGAATGGACTCGGGATGAAAAAGCATTTGCTTCCGCGCTAGCCGATTTGTTTGCACGTGCAATGAGTGCGAAGGAAATTTTTGATTATCAACAACAACTAAAGGCCATCAATGCGGATCTTGAAAGCCAAGTTGAACATAGAACAAAAGAATTAGAGGCGGCATTAGCTAACCTGAGTGCGACCCAAAACCACCTCGTCGAGAATGAAAAAATGGCGGCACTGGGAAGCTTAGTCGCTGGGGTCGCCCATGAGGTCAATACACCATTGGGGATAGCGGTGACGTCGGTAACCCATTGTTTAGATGAACTGGCGTTATTGAAGGGATTTTTTGAGCGTAATGAACTGGATGAAGATAAGTTTTTAAGTTTTATTAATACTATGCAAGATGGATTAGGGTTAATTGAACGCAATCTTTCACGGGCGGCTGAGTTAGTGCATAACTTTAAACGTACGGCGGCCGATCAGTCCGTTCTGGAGCGTGAACGCTTTAATCTAAAGACCTATATATTCCAAATTTTTAGCTCGTTAAGACCTTTAATGCGTAAGAAAAACATTACCTTAACCGTTGAGTTAGATGATAATATTTTTATCGACTCTTATCCCGGTGCAATTGCGCAAATATTTACTAACTTAGTGGCTAATAGTTTTCGCCATGGTTTTCCTGATGATTTTACTGGAGATAAAGCAATCACTATTCGGGTTGACAAGCTCAATGAACAAATTCGAATGATGTATCAGGATAACGGTGTGGGTATGTCCGATGAGGTTAAGGCGAAGGCGTTTGAGCCCTTTTTCACTACCGCGCGTAAGGAAGGCGGCACTGGGCTGGGTATGTCCATTATTTATAATCTGGTGACGCAGAAATTAAATGGCAGTATTTTGCTGACTTCCTCTCCCAATCAAGGCGTAAAAGTCGAAATTCAGATCCCCGAGCGGTAAAGAGGACACTCGCTGGCTCGCTCTAGAACACCGCTGTGTGGCTATAGACTCTAGCAGCGAAGCGCTCTAGTTTCTACGAACGCCGCTGTGCGGCTACGGAATGTCACTGCGTGACTGACTGTTTACAGAACGGGCTTCGCCCTGACGGAGAGTGAGCTTGCGAGCGTTCGGTAATCCGTCAATCGTAAACGAAGTGTTCTGTAATCCAGGACACTGGTTCGCAATTTCTAGCACCTAGCAAGCCTTTGGCCGGTCTGCTTTTCCCTGCGTTTGTATGCTACACTCTTTGCACTTTAGTTGATTCACTAATCCTAGATATATCAATGAGAAAAGGCATTTTACTGGCGGGGGGCACTGGCTCTCGGCTCTATCCTATGACGCAGGTTGTGTGTAAGCAACTGCTGCCAATCTATGATAAACCTATGATTTATTATCCCCTTGTCACCCTAATGCAGGCTGACATTCGGGAGATATTGATCATTTGCACTCCCCATGATTTGCCGCTTTTTCGTGCCCTGTTAGGGGATGGTACCCGTTGGGGGATTCGGCTCGAGTATGCCGAGCAGTCGTCACCAAAGGGTTTGGCTGAGGCATTAATCATTGCCGAGTCTTTTTTAGCGGGTGATGCATGTGCGCTTATCTTAGGTGATAACTTATTTTACGGTCAGCATCTTAGCGCTAACCTACAAAAAGCATTACAAATGCAATCGGGTGCGACTATCTTTGGCTATCATGTGGCGAATCCTAATGCCTATGGCGTGGTTGAATTTGATGATTCAGGAAAGGCCATTTCAATTGAAGAGAAACCCTTAGCGGCGCGGTCTTCCTACGCGATTCCCGGATTGTATTTTTTTGATAGTCGAGCCTGTGATTTTGCTAAGAGTGTGCATCCTTCGGCGCGGGGAGAGTTGGAAATTGTCGATGTGATCAGCCGATATTTGAGTTTAGGTGAACTACAAGTAGAGATTATGGGTCGAGGAACCGCCTGGCTTGATACTGGGACACCCGACGCTATGGCTGAGGCAACACAATTTATTGCCGCGATTGAAAAACGGCAAGGGCTCAAAATCAATTGCCCTGAAGAAACAGCATTTTATCTAGGCTGGATTGATGCTGTACAGCTACAAGCCTTGGCGCACCCTTTATTGAAAAGTGGTTATGGTGAGTATTTGTTAGGACTGCTTAATAAACAGGTATTTAATGAAGTGTATTGAAACTGAGCTAGCTGAGGTGCTGGTATTTGAGCCCCAGGTATTTGGCGATGAACGCGGCTTTTTTATGGAAACCTTTAGGCAATCTTATTTTGACGATTGCCTTGCCAATCGAGGACTCCCAGCCGCTGTTTTTGTTCAAGATAATCACAGCCGATCACAGCAAAATGTTCTACGGGGATTACATTATCAATTGCTGCAACCCCAAGGGAAACTTATGCGAGTGTGTGCGGGAAGTATTTTCGATGTTGCCGTGGATATTCGTGAAAATTCATCGACCTATGGGAAATGGGTCGGTCGAATATTATCGGCCGATAATCATTTACAGATGTGGATCCCACCTGGTTTTGCCCACGGTTTTTACGTGCTGAGTGATTATGCCGATGTGATTTACCGTTGCACCGATTATTACGCGCCGCAGGATGAATATGTGCTTGCTTGGGACCATGCCGACTTTGCCATCGATTGGCCCTTGCTAGCTGCACCTATTTTATCGACGCGGGATAGCGACGCCAGCGCCGCATCATAAAACCAATCAGGCTTTGTATTAGAAGGAATGACAATGAGCTTATTATTTTCGCCTTTGACCTTAGGTCAACTCGAGTTAGCAAACCGGATTATTATTGCGCCTATGTGCCAGTATTCGGCGGAAAACGGTCAAGCAACCGATTGGCATACGATTCACTTAGGCAGCATGGCGTTATCGGGAGCGGGAATGCTCATTTTAGAGGCGACTGCTGTTTTGCCCAATGGCCGGATCTCCTATGCAGATTTAGGCCTGTGGGATGACAAAACGGAAGCGGCCTTAGATAAAACACTCAAATCTATCCGCAAGTATTCAAATATGCCGATGGCGATACAACTTGCCCATGCGGGGCGTAAAGCATCAACTCGAAAACCTTGGGAAGGTGGCGGCACTATTGCACCCGATGAACATAATGGTTGGCAGACGATAGCGCCTTCCGCGCAGGCTTTTAACGAAGGCACAGCATTACCGAGTGCGATGACATTGGATGAAATTGATGAGCTTATATTGGCATTTGTCAGTTCGGCGCAACGTGCCGAACGATTAGGGCTTGATGCGATTGAACTCCATGCTGCTCACGGTTATTTACTTCATCAATTTTTATCCCCATTATCGAATCAACGCATTGACCAATATGGTGGCAGTTTAGAAAATCGTTTGAGCTTATTGTTGGCCGTGTTCGATGCAATTAAAGCAGTGATATCGCCTAAGATGGCACTCGGTGTGCGGATATCAGCGACTGATTGGGTTGATGGCGGTTGGGATTTAACCCAAAGCCTAGTATTGGCAAAAGCATTAGAGGCCCGAGGCTGTGATTTTATCCATGTGAGTACAGGTGGATTAAGTCCGCTACAACAAATCCCTGTTGCAGAACACTTTCAAGTGCCTTTTGCCGAAGCCATTAAAGCTGAGGTAAACACACCTGTGATTGCCGTGGGATTAATTACGGATGCCAATAAAGCAGAAACGATTCTGACACACGGGCAGGCTGATGCTATTGCACTTGCTCGCACTATGCTCTATGACCCACATTGGCCTTGGCATGCGGCAGCAATATTAGGTGCAACTGTGAAAGCGCCGCCACAGTACTTACGTTCATCGCCACATGGAATTAAATCGCCAATAAAGTAGTGAGCTAATTTGGCAGTGCAGATTTTACTATTGTAAGTTAGTCCTAATGGCAGAAAACAAAACGGGCAAGAATTATCTTGCCCGTTTTGAGGTTTTACTGCGTACTAATTATTTAATGGGGTCAACACTGGGTCTGGTATACCAAGGCGCACGTGCATCAGTTACATCGAACAAGTTGTACTTACGGCCAAGCATTTGACCGCCGTCGCGGGTCAACGGCATCCATGATAGGAAAGCACGACTATGGGTAGACTTAACCGTCATTAGATCGAATGGGATTGAAATATAGAATCCCTTGGTAAAGCTTCCCTCACCGTATTCATCTGCCGATAGATTAGTTTTAGTCGCAAATGCGCCGACGATAACACCACTATCAAACTGTTTAGAGAAATCAACCGTCACGCCTTTGTCCTCGGTGAGGTATTGTCCTGCACTGATTCTGAGTAAGGTATTAGGAAACCACTCCGGTTGGTAATAAGCCGTTGCATGTCCAGTCACTACGCCAGTCTGAACTCGATAGGCACGATTGGTGAGAGGGTCAAATTGATTTTCATCCTTAAAGAACCCAAACATACTATCGGGATCTCGCTGCTTAGCATAGTTAACATCGAACCCAAAGGCCCATTGACTATTAAGTGGGCGATATAGGAACTCAGTACCAACACCGCCATACATCATCTCTAAATAGCCACCATAGGCTTGATAGGAAATATTATCGCTAAGATTGTCCATCCAAGTGAGTTGCAGGTTATTAACTCTCACTGGGTTATCGTGAACATATTGACGGATTAAGGTTCTTACGCGTTTTAAGTCGGTGCCGTCTGGTGGCACGTCATATAAAAACTTATCGTAGTTATCGTATAAATTAAGGTAGAGAGAACCGCCAAATTCGAAGTTATCGGTAAATCGATAGTTGGCACTACCTGTAACACCGATATTAAACATGTAGAAGCCTTCCGAACCACCGAAGGATTGCACCATAGTTGGTGAAATATCAAAGCCAAGCTTGTCTAACCAATTTTTGTCTGAGTGTGTGACTAGTTGGCCTTGAGGTAATGAAGGGACACTGACTTGACTTGCGTCTGTAATCTTCGCATTCAGATAGCCAAAACTCGCTACTTGCGCAAATTTTTCCGCATTAATACGAGTTTCGGTAATTGGCTGGCTATAGTGAGTTTCAATCAAGCGATACTCTTTGATTCGAGTTAGATCGCTACTGTTGGCGAGTATGGTTGCCGCCCTTTGATGGGCTTCATTTCTATCTCGAAAC
Organism: Shewanella sp. SM69; assembly: GCF_025653985.1. Classification (NCBI taxonomy): domain Bacteria; kingdom Pseudomonadati; phylum Pseudomonadota; class Gammaproteobacteria; order Alteromonadales; family Shewanellaceae; genus Shewanella; species Shewanella sp. SM69. The sequence continues at coordinate 256,603 of NZ_JAKKRV010000007.1, read as the reverse complement.
TTAGTTTGCTCACCAATGACAGTGATGCTGTCAGAGTCGAGGTAAATTTTAGGATTGTTATAGCCCGCAATGGATTGTAGATCCTGTGCTACTTTCGACCAGTTAATTGCTGTTTCTAACATGCCCTCTTGTGGCTGTATTAAATGAACGTCAGCGATTTCTTTTGTGGTATCTAAGGTGGCGCTGGCTATTGCAGGCGTTTGTTCAGAAGAATTAACACTATCTAATGGCGTATTGGTTGTTTGCACATGTGTTAACGGTGCCGCAGGAATTGGCTTATATTTCGCTGCAGCAGGATCGCGTTTAATCTGTGTTAACTCATTAAAATTCGTTTGTAGGCTAAAACCAAGCGTCCAAGTGTTTCCGCGCTCATAGCTTAAGTGCAGATCTCCCCAGTCTCCGAACCGATATAATAGGCCATAGTTAAATTTGCTGTCCTGTGGCATAGCAATACCGCCGCGAACAACTGGAAAGTCGGATTGGTAGTCGTTACCATCGTATTCGACTTTGACGCGTAGTGGGTCCCAAGGCGTTTGATATTCGACACCGCCGAAGAGGGCCGCACAACCTTTAAACCAACGTTGATAATCAACTGTGCCACCTTTACCACCATAGGACGTATCTCGATCGCAGTTATAGTTGAGATCTTTTTTATCCGATGTCAGGTTGCCGCTATTACCGATATATCCCCAGCCAATACCTAAGGTGAAATCTAACGGCCCAACTCGTTTAGTCGCCGCAATAAACTCAGCATCGAATAATCCGGTGCCACCAAAGTCGCGGACACCAATCGAGGTTTCTGGTAGCCAGTTGCTTTCTTCAAGTAGACGGACTTTAAAGTCTATGCCCTTATCCGTGTATTTTGTGTTTCCACTAAAACTGGGGTCGCTACTATAGAGTAAGTCTTGTACTTGGGTATAACGAACTGTGGTTTCAAACCAAGGGAAAAGTTGTACAGAGGCCGTAAAGTGTTGGTATTCGTCGTTATAGCTAGTGGCAAAATTAAACTCGCCTTCAGGTGCCATACGCCCCGTTGGCATCTGCATTAAACCAACACCGCCAAAATCTGATTGCGAGGCTAAGAGTGTGGGATAGCTAAATTCATCGGCAGTCGCATGTAATAGTGGCAAAAGTGCCAAAGATAGTGCGGATAGACGACCTAAAGAATGGAGAGAGTTTTTCATTACAGAGCCCGATTCCTGAGTAATTCAATCATGTTTTCATTCAAACTCGTGTCGTCACCAAAGCCGCTTGAAAACTCAACGTAAAGTGTTGCCCCAGGTGCAATATCCTGAGTCTGATGGTTCCAATAGGCGATAGGTTGTTTTATTGCCTGTCCATCGGGTTGAATTATCCATATAAAACTAGTTTCAGCATTATCGAGTATGCCTGCTTGCTTGAGGTAATCTTTGCTACTTAGTTGATTCTGCCATGTAAAACTCCCCGTTTGAGCCACTGCACCAAGTACCGTGACGGTTGTTGGACGAGGCGGTAAAACTAATAGAAAACGACCATTAATCAGCGCATTATACGAATCATTAATTCGAATAACATCAACATCCAGTGGTTGTATTACACGTTGTCCAAGTTTTAAGTTGCGAATGAATTGTGCAAGTTTAGCTAGCTTGGCGATGTAAGCACTGTCGTCTTTAGCTTCGCCCATTTTGGATAGTAGGGTTAAGACTTGCTGGCGTTTAGTCTCTAATACGGCGGTATTCTCAATATCGAGTAATGCTGCACCTAACCAATAAATAGGCACGACTTCATTTTGATTGGTCTTATTATATTTTGGAAGTTGGACTAATCCATCTTGCACTATTTGCTCAATACGCACTGCTGCAGGATAGTTCAGTTGAACCTGAGCATCTTGATTTATTGATGTGCTGATGAATAGCTGAGTTTCAGCCTGAACAGTTGTCGTTAATACCGAACTAAGTACAAGTGCCAATGGCGCTATGTAATATCTCATAATGGTTCCACTAGGATGCAAATGGCTTAAGTAAAGTGATATCAATAAAAGGTAGATTTGGTGCTATCTTCTGGCGACTTTTAATGACGTGTCCATTATCTGGCTTTAACCAAAATTCATTTTGATACTGGATATTCAGGCCTTCCACTGATACTAGCTCACTGTAATGCAGTGCTTGAGTTGGCGTATCGTTGATGAGTATCTCTTCCTCGGCAATAAAAGCAAACTGCGACTTAATCTTATATCCATAGTGGTATCCTGGCTGCCAATCAATAGTTCGAGTCCAAGTTTTAGGAGTACTGCTTAAATGCAAGCCCAAGAGAATAGGATCGGGTTCAGAGCTTTCTATTGCGGCTAAATTGCCAGTAAGTAGACTTTGAGTTTTTACTAAACGTCCGTTCACTGTCACTAACATAGCGTTATCCGCGGAGAGCCATTTTAGCTCAATTACTTCCGGTACGGGTCTGACTGGGGTGAGAGTTTGTTTCGGTTCCGCAAAGGCTAAAACAACAAATGCTTGGGGGGTGTCATCAATCTTGACATAAATGCTGGCATAGGGATTAGCTTTCACTTGCTCGGTTGTGAGCTTAATATCGCTATCTCCAACGAAAGCCAATTTCATCGTATCGTTGAGGGCGCTAATTCGTTGACTACAGCCAGAAATTCCCATTAATGCAATGGAGGCTGTGAGTAGTGATAGTAGTTTTTTATTTATACGCATCCGAGTTGCTTATTCTCAATAGTCATAAATATCAAATGTAGAGAGAGGTGAGTCTTATTTCAAGAAATGGAGCAATTCCTACTCTCTAGGAGAAACAAAAAAAACAACCGCCAGTAGGCGGTTGTTTGATAGCTATATCAGACTGATTAGTTGCCAGTACCAGTGGTAGTGTTAGTACCTGTACTCGTGATTGGGTTGCCATCAGAGCTGTTAGAGATTGCAACAGCACCGGCAATTGCAGCACCAGCAGCAACAGAACCAGCAACGATTAAACCAGTGCTGTTAGCTGCAGCGTTAGCGCCTGCTGCTTGGCCTTCAACTGCATTTGCAGCCATAGAGCTGAATGCTGTCATTGCAACGATAAGTGCTAGTGAAGTTTTTTTCATCGTGATTCCCTTTTTGAAAAAATGTGCATGATTTTTTGATAATCTAGTACAGCATAGTAAGCGATGCAAACAAAATTATCAATGTTAAATCCATCTTCTTGCTCATGCGAAAGTTTGAATTTCGGCACTAATATTCAAGCTATATCTATCCATTTGGCATGATTTTTAGTGAAGAAACTGATTAAGTCGTTAGCTTATTTTAAACAAAAGAAATCTTTAAGTTCATCGATTTTTTCCATGGCATCTTTATAGCCTAAGTCGATTAAAGCGCTGGTATACGTTTTTTCGAAGAGTAGGTAGGACACAATACTTGAGTCTGACTGCCTATCTATGCCGATAAAACCGAGTAAGGTTTTTACTGCCCATGGCATGTCATCATAGAAGCGGGCGGCAATTTTACTGAGGTCTTCGCTGGGCTTGATGACTAAGGTTTTTATTGGATGCAAGGCCAGCTTGTTGCGGCTTGACTCGGGAATGAGACTTAAGGTGTTATTGATCCTTTCGAGCCGCTCAAGGTCGCTATTTAAGGTATCTGAAAAGATGGTATCGAGCAGATGACCCGCTATGGTCGCCGTTTTTGGGTGATATTCTAGTTCCATCGGAAAGTGCTTGTGCGGGCTCTCTAAGTTAATGACTAAGAGTTTTTCGGCGCCTAAATGAATAGGGCTTGAGAGCGGTGCTAGCTGATGGACTGAACCATCACCATAATAGGCTTGGTTGAGTTTAATGGATGGAAATACCATAGGGATTGCAGAACTGGCGAGTAGGTGCTCGGTATTGAGCATGATACGTTCGCCACTGCGACGGGCACGGGTCCAGTTTTCGATTTCTTTCGCGGCTTGGAAAAAGGTCACTGAGCGAGAGTTATTATAACAAGAGGCATCCACACTCAGCGCGGTCAGTGAGCCATTACGGATATTACGGTCGATACGTTTAAAGTCGATTAGCTCATTGAGTAAGCCTCTGAGCGGATCATTATCGAGCAGACTGCCTGCATCGGTATTGACCTTATCATCTTGCATGCCTTTGAGGGCCATTTTCGTTAGATGGCTGAGAACACCTGTGAACGAAGCTCGGTAGACTTTTCGAGTTTCAAAGTGACGCCAAACCCATTCGAGTTTTCTGACGCCAAGGTGAAAGCAAGAGGCATGGGTCGCGATAGCGGTGCCATTGATGGCACCCGCAGAGGTTCCGCAAATAATTTTAAAGGGAATACCATGATTGCGTGGATAAAGCTGGACCAGTGCTTTTAACACGCCGACTTGGTAGGCCGCCCTAGCGCCGCCACCGCCTAAGACTAATGCAGTTGATGTAGGCAATCTTCAGACTCAATTTATTGTTTTAATAGTTTTATTAAAGCAACGCCCCCCTATAAAAAGCAAGTCGGTAGACTCAATTAGTTGTAAATTTCGATTTATCGTTTATTCGATTGCTGGAACATTTCGCTTTAGACAATTAATCCGCAGTAACCTTGGTCGTTTTACTGAGGCCAAAGCAATGCTCCGATGTTGGAAATTCACCCGTTCTCACTTCTTGGGCATATTGGGCGCAGGCCTTAGTGATCAATGGTCCTAAGTCGATATAGCGTTTAGCAAATTTAGGCGTGTAGTCAGAAAATAAGCCTAAGATATCCTCAGTCACGAGCACTTGACCATCGCAGGCGGGTGAGGCACCAATGCCTATAACTGGGATTGAGACTCCTACCGTCACTGTGCGCGCCGCGAGCTCGGATGTGCCTTCAATCAGTATGCTAAAAGCGCCTGCTTGCTCAAAGTCTTTCGCTAAACTAACGAGGGCTTCGATGGCGGCAGCATCCCTTGCTTGGGTTTTAAATCCACCCAATTGATTCACGTGTTGCGGCATTAATCCTATGTGTGGCATTACAGGGATCCCTCGCTGGGTTAAAAAACGAGTGGTGTCGAGCATCTCTGCGCCACCCTCGAGTTTTACCGCCTGCGCGCCTGTGCGTATTAATACTTGGCTGGCATGTCTGAAGGCTTGCTGAGGCGATTCTTGATAACTCCCAAAGGGCATATCGATAATAACGCAGGCATGTGCTGCGCCGCGACTGACAGCAAGACCATGATTAATCATCATTTCTAAGGTAACCCCGAGTGTAGAGTCTTGCCCATAAACCACCATGCCGACGGAGTCGCCGACGATAATCATATCCACATGGGGATCGATAATTTCTGCCATCGGTTTTTCATAGGCGGTGAGAGCAACTATGGGGGTTTTACCTTTCATTTTTTGTAATGTAACGGGCGTTACGCGGTTTTTATCCATGTGGATACTCATGTCATCTCCAATTAATTCAGCCTGATATGACATGTTAGCGTTTGCTGCTTTGGCTTGGGCTCGATAGATTGACTTAATATCTAGATATAAAGACACTTCTACAAATATAAAGTACTTTTATATGAAGAGGCGCTTCTATTCGGAAGAGGCTCGATAATATGAAAAGAAGCTTCGATATAAAAATCACTTTGGGCGATAACACCTTGAATCAAGTCACTGACACGCATTTATCCCAGCAGCATATTACTCAGCACACGCAGGTCGCACCTTCACGTTTAGCCGCCGCAGGGCTAAGTGCCTCCATCATGTTGCTTAAGCGAACACTCAAGCCGTTTGAACATGTGCAGCGCCATCGTCATTCTTGGGGACAGGTCATTTATGCCAATCAAGGTGTGCTGAGTGTGATCACGCCTGCTGGGCGTTACATTGTGCCGCCTGAGCAAGCGGTGTGGGTGCCTCCCTTTGTCGATCATGAGGTTATCGCGCTAGGTCAGGTGCAATTGAGTAGTCTGTATTTGGATGAAACCCGGATAGGCGGGTTTCCACCCGACTGTACTTGTTTGAGTGTGAAGCCTGTTTTGCAGTTATTACTGCAAGAGGCTAATGCCTTAGTGAAGAGTGAGGCTGGGCTGATTGATCCCGATTTTAAGGATAGCGTCATGCGGCTCTTGATGGTGATCCGTGACTTTATGGTGCTCGCCCCTAAGGTCGCCTTGGATTTACCTTATCCTAAGGATAAAAAATTACTGCGCATTACCGAGGCTTTGCTTGCCAATCCAAGTGAGCAACGTACTTTGGTGGATTGGCAGCGGGAGGTCGGTGCCTCGGCCCGCACGTTAGCGAGATTATTTAAACAGCAAACAGGGCTGAGTTATAGCCAATGGTTGCAAAGGCTTAGATTGCAGGTGGCGATTCAAATGCTCAGCCGAGGTGAATCTGTGCTCACTACAGCGTTATCCTTAGGTTATGCCTCGGGTTCAGCCTTTGGTTATATGTTTAGGCAGTTGATGGGCGTCGCTCCGAGTCAGTACCTGTTAGCGCAAAATACCTTGCCCAAAATACAGCGGTAAACAGCCGCATATAAAAAGTCATGTTGCGAGCCAATGTGAACGATGAAGGTCAATAAAAAGTCCAATAAAAAACGCACTTAAGCTGGGCTCAAGTGCGTTTCGTTTTTGATCTTCAGCTTGTCTACATTTCGCGTTGAGGCTTAGCCTTTAACTGCGTTTTTCAGGAAGTCGAGCAGTTGATCGAATGGAATATCTTGTTTTTCACCTGTGCGGCGGTTTTTGTATTCAAATACGCCAGCATCGATATTGCGATCGCCAATCACCACTGTATGTGGGATACCAATCAGTTCCATATCGGCGAACATCACACCTGGACGCTCTTTACGATCATCCAATAACACTTCGATACCCGCTTCATTTAAGTCTTTGTATAACTGCTCGGCGATATCGGTTACGCGGTGCGACTTGTGCATGTTCATTGGCAGAATACCCACGCTAAATGGCGCAATCGCTTCTGGCCAAATGATGCCACGGTCATCGAAGTTTTGTTCGATGGCTGCTGCCACAATACGGCTCACGCCGACACCGTAACAACCCATCAGTAGCACCTGTGACTTGCCATTTTCGTCAAGTACAGTCGCGTTCATCGATTTAGAGTAGTTAGTGCCCAGTTGGAAAATATGGCCCACTTCGATACCGCGTGCCATAGCATAAGTGCCTGAACCATCAGGTGTTGGCTCGCCTTCGACTACGTTACGGATGTCGGCAACTTGCGCTGTCGGCAGATCGCGTTCCCAGTTGATACCAAAATAGTGTTGGTCATCAACGTTAGCACCGGCGGCAAAATCGCTCATTACGCTAACGCTGTGATCGATAACGATAGGGATTTTAAGACCGATAGGACCAAGTGAACCTGGACCTGCGCCAATGGCGTCACGGATTAGGGCTTCTGGCGCCATTTCCAATGGTGATGCGACTAAGTCTAACTTGTCGGCTTTGACTTCGTTGAGTTCATGGTCGCCACGAACGATTAACGCCACTAGCGGAGCGGCTTCGGTCGCACCTTTAACGATCAAGGTTTTGACCGTTTTAGTGATATCCAAACCAAACTGCTCAACTAATTCCGCAATGGTCTTCGCATTTGGGGTATCGACTAAACGCAATGCTTCAGTGGCTGCGCCGCGTGGTTCAGTTGGCATAGGTGATTCGGCTTTCTCAATGTTAGCCGCGTAATCGCTGCCCGTTGAGTAAGCTATTAAATCTTCACCGCTTTGTGCCAGAACATGGAACTCGTGTGACATGCTGCCACCGATTGAACCCGTATCAGCTAAAACTGGGCGGAAAGCTAAGCCCATGCGCGATAGAATGTTGCTATAGGCTGTGTACATAGCCTCATAGGTTTCATTCATGGTATCGACGTCAAGGTGGAAAGAGTAGGCGTCTTTCATCAAGAATTCGCGTGACCGCATCATGCCAAAACGTGGACGAACTTCGTCACGGAATTTGGTTTGAATTTGGTAAAGATTCAGCGGTAATTGCTTGTATGAGCTGACTTCTTTACGAATGAGATCTGTGATTACTTCTTCGTGGGTTGGCCCCAGTACGAAGTCGCGATTGTGACGATCTTTAAAGCGCAGCAGCTCGGGACCAAACTTTTCCCAACGACCTGTTTCTACCCACAAGTCTGCCGGTTGCACCATAGGCATTAGAATTTCAATTGCACCGGCTTTGTTCATTTCTTCACGAACAATGGCTTCGACTTTACGCAATACGCGTAAGCCCGTGGGGAGGTAGCTATATAGGCCCGACGCATTACGACGGATCATGCCCGCACGTAACATTAATTGATGACTAATGACTTCTGCGTTGGCAGGAGTTTCTTTCTGTGTTGATAGCAGGTACTTGCTGACGCGCATTACCGATGTCCAAATTTGAGTTGAATGGTCGCCATTTTATCACCTGCTTTGGTGATGTCACCTAGGGATTTAGGTTAAATTCAACTAGCTGGGAGATAAATAGCATTTTTTGATGCTGGATAACGGATAACGGATAACGGATAACGGATAACGGATAACGGATAACGGATAACGGATAACGGATAACGGATAACGGATAACGGATAACGGATAACGGATAACACAAGGAAGAGCGCTGCGCTGTTAGAGCGTGACTTCGTCACTGCTAGTATCAAGATAATCCTTACTGCTTACTTATCCCGTCTATCACCAATCACTTTGGCGGGGTTGCCTGCCACTATCGCCCAGTCGGGCACATTTTTAGTCACTATGCTGCCCATACCCACCACAGCGTGATCACCAATGGTCACACCATCGACTATGCCTGCCTGAGCGCCAATCCACACATCTTTGCCAATAACAATGCCTTTGGAGTTGGCAGCTTGTTGATATATGGGGGTATCTGGTGCCATGCCATGGTTAAAGGCGTAAAGGGTGACATTATTGGCGATGCGGGTTTGATTGCCTATCTGAATCCCGACCCTGCCGCCATCGAAGGAGCAACCATGATTAATCGCCACTTCGTCCCCTAGCGTGATAGGCCCATGTAAGAAACAGTCGGCGGCGATCATGCAGCGATTACCCATGCGGATATCACGATTGGGTTCGGCAAATAACTGAACTTCGGGGGCGATAAAGCATTGCTCGCCGATAGTTACCGTTTCGAGGGCACAAAGTTTTGCTTGAATATCGTCTTGCCAAGGTTTAGCCCAGATTAAATGTTTCTCTTTTAAAGAAAAATACAGCCACGGCATCCAAGAGAGCCGCTTTTTATGCTGGCTTTGATAATCAGGTTTTGATGTAGGCGTTGGCGCAGACATTTAGCCACATTTCCCCGGTTTGAGTTCTAATACTAAGATGTATTCTTGGTCATTATCATCGACCGCCATGTGCCAGAACACATCTAAATCATAGAGGGCGACTTGGTATAACTTAGGATCGTCCTTGGCTTTTTTGTAGGCGGGACGTGGATCTTGGCCGAGCACACCGCGGATAAGTACGGCTAAATCTGTGTAGGTTTCCTGCAGGGCGTAACGCTCAATCTGCGTCTTGGCATTGTCAGAATACACCACTGAAATCAGTTTAGGCGCGTCTTGGGCAATGCCGCCTACAGCATCGGTAATCGAATCTGAGAAAGGAATGTATGGCTTAATATCGATAATCGGCGTGCCATCGAGCAGATCCATACCTGAAATTTCGAGGCACACTTTGCCCTTGCGCTGCACTACGCCGTGCAATTTCACTACAGACTGGCCTATGCCATTGGGGCGAAAAGTGGAACGAGTGGCGAACACGCCGAGTTTTTCATTGCCGCCTAAACGCGGCGGCCTGACTGTGGTTTTCCAACCTTGGGTAAGATTCTCATGGAAGCAAAACAGTAACCAGAGATGTGAATATTGCTCTATGCCACGCACCGCATCGATATGATTCACATGGGACTCTAGTTCGACATAACCACGCGCTTCAACAAGTCCGGGTTGTCTTGGTATGCCAAATTTTTGTTTATAGGGCGTGCGGCATGTTGCCACTGCGATAATTTGGTTGGTAAATGTCATGCAAAAAATTACCTAAAGGGTAAGTATAACAACCGCCTAAGCTCATCATTCTAAGCTAATCATTAAGGCCCATCTTTGTGCGCTAATAATGCAGCGTTGGTCACGAAGCGTTAGCCATTAAGCGGTTGATAGGGGCAATCTTAGAACACTATAGGATCACGCCGCGAGCAGTATGCTTAATATGCGTGAGGCTTACTCTGTTGTAGCCGTTTTTACTGCTTGACCAACGCATAGTGCGCGGCTTATACAACCTTGGGCAGCTTCTTCAAATATGACACATTGCTTGATGATAATGCCGTTAGCCCCTTTATCTGCCGCATTGCGACGGGCTTCGGTTCTGGCATCGGCAAGCGACGCGGGCGCACCGTTAGCATTGGCCTGACAGGACTCACCTTCGACCAATCCTTTTAACTCATAATGACCTTTAGGCAAGGTATCACCTTCATAAAGGACGACATCGGATGCCTTGAAATAGTCATTAATCGCCTCACTGTCCAAATTACTGTTAAAACGGTAATCGCTTGCACAGGCACTGAGCAGGAGCACTAATGCACTTGAGAGGATAATTTTCATGGTTTGACCTGAGGTTGAGGAGAAAACTGCGCAGCCTTGGTAGGCTGCGCCGATGCGATATTATTATCTGAGTAAATTCTACCGCTTAAGGTACTTTTGATAAAGCTGCTGATGGCGATTATTCAGATCTATCTGCCGCCCTTCAATCCAGATAGCCTCAATTTTATTGGTCATAGGGTCGAGAATGTCCCCTTCGGACAGCACGACACTGCCTTGGTATCCCACCGCTATCGCACCTAAATCCTCCACACCTAACAGTTTTGCGGCATCTAAGGTGATGGACTTAAGTGCTTGTTCAGGTGTTAAACCATAGGCGGCGCTGTAACCTGCGGCGTAGGGGAGGTTACGGCTATTCCAGTCCGATGAGAACCCAAGGGCGAAGGGAATACCTGCATTGGCGAGTAAAGATGGGATCTTAAAGGGTAAATCGACTGGCTCATCTTTACGTTTAGGCAGACTCAAGGTATGAGGGTAAATGACCCCAGCCTTAACTTCCCTTAGGCTTGAGTCCAAACGCCATGCATCGTATCCGCCGACAATCACCAATTTGAATTGGTATTTTTTCGTCAAAGCGATCACTTGCTCAATTTGGCCAACACTGTCGGCATGGGCAAACAGTGTCGCTTTGCCTTGGTATAGCGGCAACATGGCCTGCCAGCGCAGGTTGTTGGTCGCGGACTGGGGATCTTCATTCTGGTTTTTGTCTTTGCCGTTAGCCTTATCACTTAAGAAATAGCGATAGCCATCTTCAAAGGCGATATTGAGCTTGTCGATCGCCTGCTGATTTTTCTCGATGGCCTTGGCTTTCTCTTTTTCATCTTCTGGCATGCGTTTGATTTGCGGCCAATAGACATGGAACTGTCCAGCACTTGGTGTCATCGCATCTTCAATCGTCCATGCATCGAGATCCACCAGTACCGATTGTCCTGCTAACCCATCACCGCTCGGAACGATTTGTGCGTGGGTAATGCCGTTGTAACGTATGGTCGGGATGAGCTCCGAATCCGCATTGTAAGCTGTGGCCGTGCTGATCTGCGGATTGATATAACCTACCTCGGCGTTATCAACCGTTGGGCGGCTCATTTCAATTTCGACTAAGCCTAAGCTGGTGTCTAGGGCGATTAAGCCCGGATACAAGTGTTTACCGCTGGCATCGATGATTTGAGTGTCACTGCTTTCTGCGGTTGCATTGTTGATTTGGCTGGTCAGTTGAGGTCCAACGGCCGTGATCTTGCCATTTTCAATTAAGACGTCTGTGTTGCTGAGCACGCCTTGAGTGACTGTGTGCACAGTGGCGTTTTTAATCAGTACGCTGTGGCTTTGTTTAGGCGTAGGTACGATATCATTGGCCATAACTGGGGCCTGCGTGGTGCAAATTGCGCCGAGTAGCGCCACAAACAAATCGGTTTTAGATAAATGTTGCATTATTTGGCTCCCTCATGAGCGTGGCCCCATGCCTGATAGTGGGTGTCGCAGTGCCACTGTGGCTCGTTGAGTGGCGTGATTTTTTCACCCGCTTTAGTTTGGTCATCACTGCTGAGAATTTTTTGGATAAGTTCGGCGCGCTCGTTCACCACAGCTTGTTGGGCAACTTGGTCTTGGTCGCGGTCAAAATAGCGTTTTCCTTCAACCCATGCCTGCGTTACTTTGGCGTAAATAGACAGTGGCTCTGTGTTCCAGAGTACGATATCGGCCATTTTGCCTGGGGTGAGTGAACCCACAAATTCATCGACTCTTAATTGTTTGGCAGGATTGATAGTGACCATGTTCCAAGCGTCTTCCTTTGACATATTGCAATACATCATAGACTTAGCCGCTTCTTGGTTGAGTCTGCGCTGCATTTCATAATCGTCTGAGTTAATGCTGGTGGTCACCCCCTTGTTTTGCATCAGACAAGCGTTTTGCGGAATCGCATCATACACCTCAAACTTATAGGCCCACCAATCGGCAAAGGTCGATGCGCCAGCACCATGGGTAGCTAGTTCACTCGCCACTTTGTAACCTTCGAGCACATGGGTAAAGGTTTGTACTTTAAAGTGATAGGCCTCGGCCAAGCGGATAAACATCAGGATTTCTGACTGTACATAGGAATGAATATGTACGTCGCGTTGCTGGTTTAATACTTCGGCGACCGCCTGCAGACGATAACTTGGGCGCGGGGCGACGGTTTTCTTTTTATCGCTGGAGCGCAGATTATCATAGTTTTTTAACGCCTTTTCATAGGCGATAGCAGCGTCGAAGGTTTCTTCAAATAAGGCTTTGACTCCCATGCGAGTCTGAGGGAAGCGCTGAACAAATTTCTCACCCCAGTTACTCTGTTTGACGTTTTCACCTAAAGCAAATTTGATACTGGCGGGCGCGTTAACAAATTTGAGTTGTTCAGCTGGCTCGCCCCATTTCATTTTGATCAGTTGTGATTGGCCACCGATAGGGTTGGCGCTACCGTGGAGTAATTGCGCGCTGGTGACGCCGCCCGCTAAGGCACGATAGATTGAAATATCGTCGGGATTAATAATATCGCCAATGCGTACTTCAGAGGTAACTGCGTCTGTTCCTTCGTTAGTACCGCCATTAATGGCGATATGCGAGTGTTCATCGACTATGCCGGCGGTGAGGTGTTTACCTGTTGCATCGAGGACTTGATAACCTGATGGTGTACTTAATTGTTGGCCAATTTTTTCGATGCGGCCATTGGCCATCAAGAGATCAGCATGTTCGAGAATACCTTGTTTATCCGATGTCCACAGGGTGGCATTCTTGATGTGTAGCTTCTCAACATTAGGGGCTTCTCTCAGTCCGTAAGCGACGTTAGGGAAGGTGAGGTGACTCACTAGGCTCGTGTTGGCTTCATTCTTGGGAGCTTGATTGTTTGCTTGGTCTGCATTTTTGAGCTTTGCAGTTTGAGTCATAGCGACACCGGCAACATTTGTAGTGCGACTTTTTGCATCGACCATACGACCTTGAATGCCGTCATCGGCCATCCACAGCGTAAAGCGGCTAAGGCCGTTAATGCCTGCGGCGCTCAAATCGGCAGTAAAGCTCAATCTCCCGTTATCATCTAACTTAAGTTGAGTGAGTGAGATACTTTGTTCGCCACTGCTTAAATTGCCTTGGATGTTGGGTTTATCACTTTTACTTTCATCATGTAGTGATAAATCTAGCGTGAGGTTATTGAGGCTTAATTGGTAATCTCCCAGTAATCGTGCTTGGGGAAGTGAGCGCAGACTTTGCTCCTGACCTTGCAACCAAACACTGTAGATCTGGCCATCTTTAAAGATATTGCCTTTAGTGATAACAAAGTCAGCCATATAACCGGACGCGAGTTTACCGGTAAAGTCGGCGGTGCCTGTCATCTCTGCGGCTTGGGTGGTGAGTGCTGCGAGAGCGTTTTCTTCACTTAAACCTTGGGCAATGGCTTGGCGTAGGCGCGGCCAGAAGGCATCTGTCTTAATCCCAAACTGCGTTAACGCAAAGGGGATACCTGCGTTAGCTACCGCTGCAGGGTTGGTTGGTGCACGTTCCCACTGTCTTAAATCCGCCAGTGATACTTCACGATCAGCGTCATCTGTGCCGACATCGGGCGCCTGCGGATAGTTTAAAGGTAAGATCAACGGATAGTTCAGCGCCTTTAACTCATTGATGCGTGAGTATTCTTGACCATTACCAAGTAGGTTGGCTGGCAGTTTATGTTCTTTGAGTAAATGGGCTGCACGTAATTGATCGTTGAGATTTTTGGTTTCAAAGATAATTTGCTTATCGGCTAAATTATCTAAACGCTCAAAGGCAATATTAAATTCGACTTGATTGTTTATTGCGCCATTGGCAGGTTTGTTTTTATTTTGGTTATACCAATTTGCATCGGCAAAGGTTTGCCTAATAAGTGCAATGCTGCCCATTAATGATGAGGGATAATCTTGTTCAGACGAACCTTTATCAAATGCCATAAAAGGTTGACTGCGGGCGCGATAAATCACTTCATTAGCCGTTTTGTTTGCTAATGAAAGGCTGACACCCGTCCCACGGAAGATACCGTCGAGTTTGCTACTTTGCACACTGGTGAAACCATTATTAATCCACTCTTTGGCACGTTCTTTATTGGGGTAAACGTAATTAAACCATTCTTTTTCAGAATGAATTGCACCATTTTCCGCATTACCACCGATACGTTTTATATCATAGACGGGGCGAGTGAGCTTAAGTTTGGGATATTCGAACTCAATCCCATAATCGGTAAAAGGATCGATAAATCCGGGATAAATTGTATAACCACTCAAATCGATTCTAAATGCGCCAGCGGGAATGTCGTTGTGCTCAATAATGGCTTTAATTCGATTATTTTCAATTAATAAAGTGGCATCGCTTAAACGCCTTCCCGGTGCAATAATTAATTCAGCATGGGTAAATGCAGTGAGTTTACTGGATGTTGTTCCAGTATTGAGCTGGGCAAATGTTGTTTGTGATACTAAGCTAGCGATTATGCTGCAGCTTATCATTATCTTATTGTTTATCTGCATTATTTTATTCAATCGAGTGAGGGTGAACAAAGAGTAACTGAAAGCAGATGTAAATACTAAGGCTGAATTGTAACGTAATTTGAGCGGGAGTGAGGTGCGGAATTAACGGCTGTCGTTTAAGTTTGAAATGATTGATGGATATAAAAAAGCTCGCAACTAATGCGAGCTTTTATGCAAACTGGTGTTGGCAAATTAGCGCCATCACACTTGGCTGGATTAGATTAAGAAATCTTCCATAGAACGACCTTTGTTGATCTCGTTCTTAAATACGGTAGGCATACGGCCTTGGCCAGTCCATTGAACCATTTCACCGTCAACTTCAATTTGGTATTTGGCTGGACGAGGAGCGCGTTTCTTCGCAGCAGCTTTAACAGCTACGCCACCTAAGTCATCAATTGATAAACCAACGGCTTCCATTTGTTGACGGATTTCTTCAATCTTAGCATTACGAGCTGCCATGGCTTGTTCTTCTTCCTCAGCCATAGACTCGCGTTCTACTAAAATTTTATCTAATTTGTCGGCTAAATCACGTAACTCTTCAACGCTAAGTTCTTTTACTGCAGCTTTAAAACGACGGCCGTGAGTTAATATCTCTAAAAATTCGCTCATATCTATTTTCGTCCCACTCTATTTTTAATACAGGATAATGGTGAACAACACCTAAATGATAGAAACTAATATAGCTCGAATCAAATAAAATTATGCGTTTTAAGGAAATTAAATATTATTTATTTTTTGAACTTTTCTTATTCCCTCAAATAAGTGTCCAAAAAAGTGGCCGTTGCAGCGGATTAAAAAATACAAACAGGCGTTTGACTTTGGTTGACGTTAACGTTAACAGGACGTAAAGTTGCTCTATCCTGCATTGGTATTAACCAATGTTTTGTCCATGTACATGAAAGTGTAGGAAGGAAACCCTATGAAAGTATTGGTGCCCGTTAAGCGCGTTGTTGATGCCAATGTGAAGGTCAGGGTCAAAGCTGACAATACAAGTGTTGACACTGCAAATCTAAAAATGGCGTTGAACCCTTTTTGTGAAATCGCAGTAGAAGAAGCGGTTCGTTTAAAAGAAGCGGGTAGCGCTACTGAAGTGGTTGTTGTCAGTATTGGTAATAAAGCCGTGCAAGAACAACTGCGTACCGCGCTTGCATTAGGCGCAGATCGTGCAATTCATATCGATACTGAAGAAGATCTCGTGCCAGTGTCTATCGCCAAATTGCTCAAAGCGGTACAAGACAAAGAACAAGCAGAGCTGGTGATTTTTGGTAAGCAATCCATCGATGGTGATAATAACCAAACTGGCCAAATGTTTGCCGCGTTAATGGATATGCCACAGGCGACCTTTGCTTCAGAAATCAAATTAGAAGCGAATACATTACAAGTCACCCGTGAAATTGACGGCGGCATGCAAACTCTTAAACTGCCTTTACCTGCTGTTGTGACCGCCGATTTACGTTTGAACGAACCCCGTTACGCTTCACTGCCTAACATAATGAAAGCCAAGCGTAAGCCATTAGAAGTATTTACTGTGGCAGACTTAGGTGTGACGTTAAAGAGTCACCAAACGATTGTGAAGGTCACTCCGCCAGCTGAACGTAAAGCGGGCATCATGGTAGCGTCGGTAGCTGAGCTAGTTGAAAAGTTAAAAAATGAAGCGAAGGTGATCTAAATGGCCATTTTAGTATTAGCTGAACATGATAATGCTGCATTGAAACTCGATACGGCAAAAATTGTTACCGCCGCCCGTGCCATAGGCGATGAAGTACATGTCTTGGTTGCGGGTCACCAATGTGGCGCGGTTGTCCAAGCGGCGCAGGCACTACAAGGCGTTAGCCAAGTACTCGTTGCCGATGCCAGCGTGTATGAAGCGCATTTAGCGGAAAATTTTGCCAAATTGCTGGCGGACTTAGCGCCAAACTATGGTCACATTCTGGCCTCGGCTTCAAGTTTAGGTAAGGACACGCTTCCGCGCGTGGCGGCATTATTAGATGTCGCGCAAATCTCAGAAGTCATTACTGTTGTCAATGCCGATACCTTTGTGCGCCCTGTGTATGCGGGTAACGCCTTAGCGACAGTGCAAAGCCATGATTCCATTAAAGTGATGACAGTGCGCGCCAGTGCGTTTGACGCTGCGCCAGAAGGTAACAGTGCGGCTGTGACGACACTCGATAAAGTGTTTGAAGCGAGAACTCAGTTTGTTTCTCAATCGCTGACAGTTTCTGCCCGTCCAGAGTTAGGCAATGCTGGCATTATCGTATCTGGCGGCCGAGGCATGGGCAGTGGTGAAAACTTCGGCATGTTAGAACAACTTGCTGACAAGCTCGGTGCAGCAGTTGGCGCATCACGCGCCGCAGTTGACGCAGGTTTTGTGCCTAACGATTTACAAGTGGGTCAAACCGGTAAAATCGTTGCGCCAAACTTGTATATTGCCGTCGGTATTTCTGGCGCGATTCAGCATTTAGCCGGCATGAAAGACGCTAAAGTCATCGTTGCAATCAACAAAGATCCTGAAGCGCCGATTTTTCAAGTTGCCGATTATGGACTCGTTGCAGATCTGTTTGAGGCGGTTCCTGAGCTGATTACAAGTCTCAGTTGATTTTATCTGTGATCTAGGTCACATTAAGTGGCTTTGCGGTAGCATCTGCTAAGCCGCTTATGTTTTTATGTGCCTCACGCCCGTGCAAGGGCGTTCTTAGAAGTAGAGGCGCGCCAAATATTAGTAGTGATCAGTAGGGTGATTCCGTTGATCGATTGCGAAAGGATTTGGTGCCGAAGTGGTTCGATTTATCACGATCGACTGCTGGGGTTGTACCTAATAGGTGCAGCACTGCCATAGTATTTTCCGATATGGATATTGGGAATAGTTACTATGGAGCGCTACTGATAGGACAGGTGACCTTGGGTATCTATTGCCTTTTCCCACCAGTTCAGTCGCCCTCCATTCGTATTTAACGAAGATAATAATCAATGACTGTTATGAATTATGCCGATTCGGCACTTTCCTTGTTGCCGCCTGCGGTGGCTATCGTATTGGCGATCTTGACTCGCCGTGTACTGCTTTCTTTGGGGTTAGGTATTTTAATTGGTGCTTTATTGCTCAATCAATTTTCACCTTTAGCAACGGGTGAGTTTGTATTTAATGGCGTTAAAGGGCTTTTTTGGACTGATAAAGGTCTAAATTCGTGGAACTTATATATTCTCGGTTTCTTAATTGTACTGGGAATGATTACAGCGTTAATTACCGTAAGTGGCAGCGCGCGGGCTTTTGCCGATTGGGCTCGTTTACATATACGTAATAAACGTGACGCTAAACTATTGACCATGTTTTTAGGTTGCGTAGTTTTTATTGATGATTATTTCAATAGTTTAGTTGTTGGTTCGGTCGCTCGACCTGTTACCGATCGTTATTATGTTTCCCGCGCTAAGTTAGCTTATTTATTAGATTCTACTGCGGCGCCTGTGTGCGTTATTTCTCCAGTTTCGAGCTGGGGCGCTTATATTATCGCACTCATTGGCGGGATATTAACTGCCCATGGTTTTGCTGATACGGGTCATTTGAGTATTTTTATTCAAATGATCCCAATGAACTTTTACGCAATCTTCTCCTTATTATTATTACTTTTTGTTGTTTTTATGGGATTAGATGTTGGGCCAATGCGTGAGCATGAGCTCAATGCCCAACGTGGTAATTTATACGATGAGTCTAAGGGATTACCGCCTGGGGCGAACGCGGATTTACCTGAAGCCGAAACTGGTAAGATTTTAGGTCTGTTCCTGCCGATTACCGTGTTGGTATTTGCAACCCTCTATTTTATGATTAACAGTGGCGCTCAAGTACTCGCGGCGGAAGGGATTGAATTTAATATTATTTCTGCTTTTGAGAAAACCGATGTCAGTTCATCACTTTTCTTTGGTGCATTAATTGGTCTAGCGGTTTCGCTGATATTGAATTTAGTGCAAGGCGTTGAGAAATTGATGATAGTCAAAGGTATAGTGCAGGGCGCTCGCTCTATGCTGCCGGCGATTTACATCCTGTTATTTGCTTGGACAATCGCAGGTGTGATTGGTCAACTCGAAACCGGTAAGTTTATGGCGAGTTTAGCAACAGGAAATATTCCGTTCGCGTTTTTACCCGCCTTAATGTTTGTGCTAGCAGGTATTACCGCGTTCTCAACTGGTACTAGCTGGGGTACGTTCGGGATCATGTTGCCGATTGCTGCTGATATGGCGATGGGAAGCCACACTGGCATGATGTTGCCTATGCTTGCCTCTGTGCTGGCGGGGGCTGTATTTGGCGATCACTGCTCGCCAATTTCCGACACGACTATCTTGTCGTCTACGGGCGCCAGTTGCCACCACATCGACCATGTGGTGACTCAGCTACCTTATGCACTCATTGCGGCGTTTATTAGCTTAGTGGGTTATGTGGCACTTGGATTTACCGAGTCTGTTGTCGCGGGTTTAGTGGCTTGTAGTGTGGCATTTGTGATCAGTATTATCGTACTTAAAATCAAATCGAAAGGCGCAATTAGCTAGACGTTAATTGAAACCTTTCACTGCAAACGTTCACGACAAATAAGTCAAAATAAATCAGCCAGCATTATGCTGGCTGATTTTTTGGTTAAGGCTGAGTTTGTCTTTATCTCTAGCCTATCGCATTAAGGCTATCAACTCTTAGCTTAGCGTGCTTGATCTAGACCGCGGCGTTTAAGTAAGCCTTCTGTGGTTGGTTCTTGTCCGCGGAAGTTTTTGTAGGCGTCCATTGGCGCTATGCTATTACCCACTTCACGGATCGTTTTGCGGTACTTCATGCCGATTTCACGATTGAGCCCACCTTGGGTTTGTACATAGGCAAACGCATCCGCCGCTAAAATCTCACTCCACATATAAGCGTAATAACTTGCCGAGTAACCGCCGGGGAAGGCGTGGGCAAAATAGGTCGACTTATAACGCGGAGGTACGGCACTGATGTTTAAGCCGTGCTTTTTCAGGGCATTGGCTTCAAAGGTTGGTACATCTTGCAGCGGGGTATCTGGGCTTAATGAATGCCATTCCATGTCTACTAATGCAGCGGCCATGTATTCCAGTGTGTCAAAGCCTTGGTTGAAACTGCCTGATTTCAGCAGTTTTTGCAGCAGTTCATCGGGAATGGGTTTGCCCGTTTCGTAGTGTTTCGCGTAGTTCGCTAACACTTTTGGATGGGCGGCCCAATCTTCTTCAAACGTCGATGGAAATTCGACAAAGTCGCGTGAAACCGAGGTACCCGCCAGACTTGGATAAGTCACTTTAGAGAACATGCCGTGGGTGCCGTGACCCATTTCATGGAACATAGTGGTGACTTCGTTATAGCTGACGAATGTGGGTTGACCTTCGGGCGCTTTCTTTATGTTCATCACGTTGACGACCACAGGTTTAGTGCCTTCGAGGAAGGATTGACCGACGAACGAACTCATCCAAGCGCCACCACGTTTACCTTCACGGGCAAAATAGTCGGCGTAGAAAATGGCCATGCTTGAGCCATCGGCATCAAACATTTCGTAGGCTTTTACATCGGGATGGTAAACCGGTAAATCTGGGCGTGGTTTTAAGGTGACGCCATAGAGTTCTTTGAGTGTGTAGAATACGCCGTCTTCGAGCACGCGGTTAAATTCGAAGTATGGGCGAATGCTATTGGCATCGAGAGCGTATTTTTCTTGGCGGACTTTTTCTGCGTAAAACTCCCAGTCCCACGGTGCCAGTTCAAATTTCCCACCGGTTTTAGTGATCATCGCTTGAATGTCGGCCGCTTCTTTCTCTGTGTTAGCAACTACCGCAGGCACCATTGAACCAAACATGCTGTAAACCGCTTCGGGTGTTTTGGCCATTTGCGGTGCTAATCGATAACTTGCCCAGTTTTCATAGCCTAATAGTGTTGCGCGCTCGGCTCTGAGTTTCGCTAAACGAGATACGAGTGACGCAGTTTCGTTTTCACCAGTTAAGCCACGGTTCGCTGAGGCTTCCCAAATACGCTGGCGTAGCTCACGGTTTTCCAGTGATGCCAACACAGGTTGGCGAGTGGTGTTGGTTATGTTAATCAGATACTTGCCATCGTGACCGGCCGCTTTGGCATCGTTCGCGGCTGAAGCTATTTCACCGTCGGTTAATCCAGCAAGTTCACTTTTTGAATCCACCACAACGGCGATTTCTTTGGTTAAGCGTAATAAACGCTGAGAGAACTCATTCGTTAGTGTTGATTGTTCTTCATTTAACGCGCGGATTTTAACTTTTTGTTCATCGGTAAGTTTAGCGCCAGCCATGATAAAGCGTTGGTGATATACCTCAACCAAACGTACGGCTTCTGGGGTTAACCCTAAGTTAGTGCGGTCGTTATAGATGGCTTCGATACGGGAAAATAGCGCTGGGTTTAAGTTGATATTATCTGAGTGGGCCGCCATTTTTGGCGCCATTTCCCCTTGGATTTTACGCAGTTCTGGATTGCTGTTTGACCCTGCTAAATTATAAAACACGCTTGATGCACGGTTGAGTAGGGCGCCGCTTTTCTCCATAGCCACAATCGTATTATCGAAGGTTGCTGCTGCCGGATTATTGGCTATTGCGAGAATTTCTTGGTACTGCTCTGCCATGCCTTGCTCTAGGGCTGGCGCGAAGTGCTCATTCTTGATGAGGCTAAAATCAGGGGCTTGATATTGCAGGTTACTGGCTTGGAACAGCGGGTTTTGGGTTTGTACCGAGATAACGTTAGGTGCTTTAGTTTCTGTGCTGCTGCAACCTGCCATGAATCCGGCGGTGAGAGTGGCGCCGATGGCGATGGCAATAAAACTTTTACGCATAATTGAGTGACTTCCTTTGAATTGTTGTTTTTTTAGGACTGTAACGTTAGTAACTTAAATAGGACTGAAAATGGCTTGTTATCGGGTAATGTCTAAGTAAAAAAGGAGCCTCGCATTAGCGAGACTCCTTTGGCTATTTCCTTGCAGGGAAAATAGGTACCGCTTTTTACTTACTTCTTAATCACGCGATGATGAGATGATTAATTAGCGAGTAAACTTGTGGTATTTATCAATACCAGAACTTCTACCTGTGTCATGACATACTGCACAGGATTCAGAGGTCGGTTGTTTAAACCAGTCAGCAACCTTTGGTATGCTGATTTCACCACCGTTGCTTGCCATATGCGCCTTAGCTGAATCGCTAGTGTGGCAGGCATAACAGTTAGCGGTGACTGGGCTTGTCATTTTGCTACCTGGCTCAGCGATGTATTGATTTGGCACTTTGCTTAAATCAATCGCTTTTTCATGACAGGCAACGCAGCTAGTAGAGGCTTCAATCGCGCCTGCACCGTTAGCGGTTTGCGCTTGAGTTCCATCAGCTTTAACTTCACCGACTTTAGCGCCATTACCCCAGTGCCAGCTGTGCACCATAGGACCAAAACCTGCGCCTAAGGCTGCTGAAGTACGTTCCATGCCGTTGTCATGGCAGGCGATACAAGCTTTACCACCTTCATCGAAGGCACCATTTTTGTGGAACGCAGTGGCATCGTTGTGACAAGTAGTACAGCTGTTAGTACTCGCTATCTCACGACGTTCGAAGCCAGAGACCTTTTGAGTGGTGACAGGGTTAACGACATCTGAGTAAGCCGTAAAGGATATGCCCATAGAACCATCATAACCTGTCGCTCTTAGGTTGCCATTACTTTGGTAGCGTTGCTTACCATCATATTCCATCCAACCAGCGGTACTGAATGTCACGCGGGCAGAATAAACATAGTTAGCATTCACTGCGCTGATATCTGTCAGTAAATGACAGATATTTTTAGTGCCGTCAGTGTTGTAACCATAGTAGTAGTTAGTACGGTTACCTGGGCGACCCACTAAGCTGCCATTTTCATAGGAATGTAAATAAGCGCCCGCATAAACTACGGGTTTCTTAGCGTCATATACTAGCGGGCTAGAATAGTTAAAGTTGTCTTTAATGCTAAAGACGTTACCATCGGTGTCTTTCACTGTCAGCGTTGTACACCAGCCTGGGGCGGTTACTGCAGCCGCAGCACCTGTCGGCGCATAGTGGTCTGTCTTGGTAGAAATATCATCTACTTTAACAGGTGTTGATAGACTCAATTTATACTTAGCGCGAATCGCTTGGCGTTCGGTTATACCCGCTTTGCTTTCGTGCATAATGCGCAGATCCGCACCATTACTTGGGATAATAGCCCCTGGTACGCCACCACTGTCATGGCAATCAATACAACCTGGTCCAGCTACGTTGATGTTTTTAGGTGCTTCAACGTGACAAGATGTACAGTTTTGTACTGAAAAGTCTTTAGTAAAATCTTAGTGATTGATATGACCAATTTTAGATAGGGTGTTTGTCGCATAGCCACCCGTAGAGAAACCTTCAGCATTGACAACTGCGCGGCTGACTGAGCCGTGACACACTAAACAGCCTTCCACGAAAGTGACTTCGCTGTCCATGCCGGTAGCGACATAGCTTGCATGACGACGAGGGCTTGTTGAATAGTCGATATGGCAAGAGTAACAACTATCAGTTGTGGTTGAATGGGTGCCTTCAGGTTTGTTAACGACCAGAGGTTTAGAGGTCGCAATACCATTATTACCACCGACACGTAACCAAACGATACCTTCAGTACTTGGATTAACCCCTTTCATTGGTACTTTAAATTGGTAATGACCATCAGCTAAAGCGGTCAATTCAGCGCCGACGGTTGCTTGAGTTGCTTCACCGCCAATATGGACATTATCTGCAACACCACTTTTATCAGCTTCGGTGCGGTTAGTGATGAAGCCTTTATCTGTTAGTGCAGCCACTTTGGCTTGAGCATTTAACAGTCCGTTGATTAGGTTATTGTTTTCATCTGTAATTTCAAATTCGTAAGTGATACTGCCTTCGCCAAAGCTATAGTTGATCACTTTGACGTTAGTCATAGTAGAACTGGTGACTGGGGGCGGTGTTCCAGGCTCACCGGGTGTTCCTGGTTCACCAGGTGTTCCAGGGATACCGGGCGTTCCTGGTGCTCCATCTACACCATCTTTACCATCATCGCCACAGCCAACAAGGGCGCCAGTTAGTGCTAAGGCAACTAAATATGCCAGTTTTCTAGAGGTGAAAATTCTCATCATAATCTCCATTTGATCCAATATGCGAATAAAGGACGGAGTGGAGCACTAAAGTTTGCAGGGTAGATTAGTGCTTTGACCGTTGGTCTCAATTTGCAAGCTATCGAATACTTTTCTTTTTTTAATTGAGCACGTTTTGTCTCGAATGAAATATTACTGTTAACGCTATGTTTGTTTTTTGAGCGCAAGCCCATTTATACCTATTACTTTGGAGGTAGATCACACTTTTTAAATTTAACTTTTACTAATTTTTCCTTACGA
The DNA here is from genome assembly GCF_025653985.1 of Shewanella sp. SM69. Classification (NCBI taxonomy): domain Bacteria; kingdom Pseudomonadati; phylum Pseudomonadota; class Gammaproteobacteria; order Alteromonadales; family Shewanellaceae; genus Shewanella; species Shewanella sp. SM69. The sequence continues at coordinate 232,166 of NZ_JAKKRV010000007.1, read as the reverse complement.
AACAATATTTAAGGTTCAGTTAAGCTTTCATTAACAATTGAACGGCATCGGGGCGTTTTTTATGTTTTTTGCAGGGAGGAGTATTAAATGAAGTGGACTAGAAATATTTCAGGAGGCGATTGGAGATTAAAATGATTGATAAGTTGGTGTCATTGCAGAATTTCATGATAAAAGCTTAGCGGCTGCTAGTGTTCTGATGTGAAGCGCAATGTTAGACTAGCGCTCAATTTGGCTCTGGTAGCAGACGCGTAAGCGATAACGTTTTTAAAGGGTATAAGTCTTGGCTCAATTGTATTTTTATTATTCGGCAATGAACGCGGGTAAATCCACTTCACTATTACAGTCATCCTATAACTACCGTGAACGCGGTATGAATACTTTGGTCATGACAGCCTCCATAGATGACAGATATGGCAAAGGTAAAGTGGCCTCACGTATTGGCATTGAAACCGAAGCACAGGTATTTAGTAGCCAAGATGATTTAACTCAAATGATTAGCGATGTGCATCAAGCTACGCCATTAAGTTGTGTGTTGGTGGATGAGTGTCAGTTTTTGAGTAAAGAACAGGTTAAGCAGCTGACGCATGTGGTCGATAATATTGATATTCCTGTACTCTGCTATGGCCTAAGAACGGACTTTCAAGGCGAACTTTTTAGCGGCAGTCATTATTTATTAGCTTGGGCCGATAAATTAGTTGAGTTGAAGACTATTTGCCATTGTGGACGTAAGGCTAACATGGTGGTGCGTCTTGATGGTGAAGGCAAGGTGATGCGCGAGGGTGAGCAAGTGGCGATTGGTGGTAATGAAAGTTACGAGTCTGTCTGTCGCAAACATTTTCGTGAATTTATCTGGGATGCGCATGAATATGTGGGATGAGGCTTCGTTAATAGCGTGTAATTATTAAGCGACTCATTCTTTTTATGCGACTTAAATTAGTTCGTTTTGTTTTTAAGTCATACTGTCTGTTGCCTTAATCGCTGAAAATACCTTGATATCAACAAATTAATATTTGGCAAAATGTACTATCAGCTTAACATGAGTATTGATTAGTGGCGGTTGTGGGTCACAGGCACCCTTCTTTACAGTGAAGTTAGGTTTGATAAAGTGTGGAACATAATGGGTACTAAGACTAATTAATAGAGCCGGATAATGGCTAGATGAGTTTGATATCTTGCTTTACTGAGTGGCAACGGATTTGCTGAGTTGCATGAAAGATGAATATTTTAGTGTTTTTTTGGAGCTGTTTTGCCTAATTCCACATCAGAGATGAAGTTCGAAAATTATCGTCCTCGTCCACCACAACCTGAGCCTAAAGCTAAGGTTAAGCCGCCGCGTAAAGCCAGATCAAAGGGCAGGGTCTGGTTCTTATTTTTCATTCTGATTTGCTGCGCTGCATTGCTGATTGGACTTGAGGTTAAAACTTCGTTTTATCAAGCAAAATTCATCAATCAATATGCTAAGACGCTCACCTATGAATTAGAAAGCTCACCGAGCCAAGCGGTTATTTATCCTAGTTATGGTCCTTTCGATGAGCGCCATGGCTACAGTAAGTTACCTCAGTATATTGATAGGTTACTGCAACGAAATTTTCAGGTAACGCAACAAGTGGCGTTTTCGCCAGCGTTGCAGGAATACGCTCAACTTGGATTTTTTCCGCCTTACCATGAAAAGGCCCAATCTGGATTGACGCTGCTCGATTGCCGCAATACTGATTTATACGAATTTGCCTATCCTAAACGGGTTTATCAGGACGACGATAAGATCCCCAATGAAATCGTTAATACTTTACTGTTTATTGAAAACCGCGAGTTATGGACGACGGAAGAGAAACTCAATCCTGTGATCGACTGGCCACGCTTTGTGGTGGCAGGTATGAGTCAAATTGCTGAAATGGTTGGTATGAATGTCTCTACCGCGGGTGGCAGTACACTCGCGACTCAGATTGAGAAATTCCGCCATTCTTCCCAAGGTTTAACCTTGAGTATTAAAGATAAGTTACTGCAAATTGGCTCGGCCAGTGTGCGCGTGTACCAACAAGGTGAAAACACTGAACCTGCTCGTAAGCGCATCGTTCAAGATTATCTGAATACCGTGCCATTATCTTCGGCGCCAAATCATGGTGAAGTTCATGGTATTGGTGATGGATTGTGGGCGTGGTTTGGTACCGATTTCGATACTGCAAACAAGCTGTTAGCATCGCCGCAGATCAAAGGTAATGCCACCAAGCGCGGACAAGTATTCCGACAAGTGGTTGCCTTGATGATCGCCCAACGTCGTCCGTCCTACTATCTATTACAAGGTCATGAAGATCTTGAAAACTTAGTCGATAGCCATATCCGTTTACTCGGCCAGTATTATTTGATTGATCGTGGTCTACGTGATGCTGCACTCGCGCAGAAATTGCAGTTTAAGGTCGCCAAGCCGCAACGTAATACCCAATCTGGCGCAGATAAGGGCGTGAACACAGTTCGCATTCGCACCGCAGGCATGTTAAATGTGGGGCTGTATGATTTAGACAGGCTCGATTTGACGGTCAATAGTAGCTTACACAGTGACTTACAGCAGAAAGTCAGTCACTACTTACGCAGTCTGGCGCAAGTGCCTACCGCGGAGAAAGTGGGTCTGCTTGGCGAACGGTTACTCGACCCAAGTCAACTGCAAAACGTACTGTATAGCTTTACGCTTTATGAGCGCACTGAGACCGCCAACCGAGTTAGAGTGCAGACGGATAGTACCGATCAGCCTTTTGATATTAACGAGGGCAGCAAGTTGGAATTGGGCTCAACCGCTAAATTGCGGGTGATGGCGACCTACTTAGAAATCATTGCCGAAATCCACGACAAGTATTCCAAGAAACATGGGATTGAATTGGAATCCATCATTATCGAACCTAGGGATCATTTAACCCGTTGGGCGATTGATTACTTGATTTTGAATCCCGACAGACGTTTAGACCGCATGTTAGATGCGGCGTTACAGCGAGAATATTCAGCCTCAACCAGTGAACAGTTTTTTACCGGTGGTGGGTTGCATGTGTTTAATAACTTTAAAAAAACAGAAGATTTAAAAACGCCAACACTTTACCAAGCCCTGCAGGATTCGGTTAACTTGCCGTTTGTGCGCCTCATGCGCGATATCGTGAATTACAGCAGTAGTATGCAAAACGAGGGCAATATGGCCCAGTTGCTGCGTAATGATAAAGATCCGCGCCGTGACGAATATCTGCGAGTATTTGCTGATAGAGAAGGTAATACCTTCGTTACTAAGTTTTATCGTAAGTACAATAAAGTGGCTGCGAATGAGCGTTTCGACATATTTTTTGATGGTTTGTCCCAGTCGGAGCAGCAGTTGACGGCAGCGTATCGCTATTTACTGCCCGATGAATCTATGGCGTCATTTAAGGCTTTCTTGAAGCAAAGATTGCCGCAGGTGAGCTATACCGATGGTCGTATTAAGAGCTTATATAACAAGTACGGTCCGGATAAATATAATTTGCCAGATCAAGGCTATATCGCACGGGTGCATCCCTTAGAATTGTGGGTGCTGGATTACCTTAATCATAATCCTGATGCCAACTTGAACGATGTTAAGCAGGCGAGTGAAGCACAACGTCAAGAGGTTTACCGTTGGTTGTTTAGGACGCGGCATAAAAACGCCCGTGACGTACGAGTGCAAGTGATGCTTGAAGTTGAAGCCTTCCTTGACATACATCAACGTTGGGCGCGTTTAGGTTATCCCTTTGATTCTATGGTGCCATCCTTAGGCTCAGCGCTGGGTAGCTCGGGTGACCGACCCGCAGCCTTAGCCGAGCTGATGGGCATTATTCAAAATGATGGCTATCGTTTGCCCACAGTGCGTATCAATCAGCTGCATTTCGCCGCAGATACGCCCTATGAAGTGAGATTACAGAATCAGAACACCCAAGGTGAGCGGGTAATGCGCCATGAAGTAGCACAAGCCTTAAAAGCGGCGCTGGCGAACGTAGTGCAAAACGGCACCGCACGTCGTTTAAAGGGCATTTTTACCGATGAAAAAGGTGGCATGTTAGCCATAGGCGGGAAAACCGGCACCGGTGATAACCGTATTGTGACTCAGATGCAGCAAGGTAAAAAAGTGGCGACTACGGCGATGAACCGCACCGCGACCTTCGTGTTTTATCTAGGTGACAAATACTTCGGTACTTTGACCGCCTTCGTGCCAGGCAGTAAATCCGATGATTTTAGTTTTACCTCGGCGCTGCCATTGCAGGTGATGAAGGGCATGATGCCTATTTTAGCTCCCTATGTACAAACCGAGCAGGGCATGTGTGTGGTGAACGAATAAAGGCATGAATTAAGTGCCACGCCAACGACAAAGAGTGTTCCTGATGAACACTTTTTGTCGTTTTAAGGCTTAAATTCTCTATCGATTGAGTTTATTGCTGTGGTTAACATGGTTTAGTTAAAGCACTGTGATAAAAGTGCAGCGATTAAGATTACTGCGGCGATAACTGGTAAATTTTTGATTTAGCTTCATCGGTTACGAGATAAATCAGTCCATCTGGCCCTTGCACGACTGAGCGCAATCTTTGCCCTAATTCAGTTTTCAGTAGCCGCTCTTCTTTAATTATCTTGTCGCCATCAAGCACTAAACGCACCAGTGTTTTTCCCTTTAGGCTGGCGAGTAACAGATTATTTCGCCACTGTGGAAATTTATCACCTGTGTAAAACATAAAGCCCGCCGTGGCAATAGAGGGAACCCATTTGTAGACGGGTTGCTCCATTCCTGTCTTATGGGTGCCTTCGCCGATGTTGCCGCCACCATAATTCTCACCATAGGTAATCACTGGCCAGCCATAGTTTTTAGCCGCTTGGTCAATATTGAGTTCATCGCCGCCCTGGGGCCCATGCTCGCCCGTCCACAATACTTTGCTGACGGGATTAATCGCCGCGCCCTGCATATTGCGATGACCAATAGACCAGATCTCGGGTAAGGCGCCAGCCGTATTGACGAAGGGGTTATCCTTAGGCACTGAGCCATCGGCATGAATACGCACCACTTTGCCTAAATGATTGTCTAATGTTTGGGCGCTATCTTTTTCGCTGTAGCGATCGCCAAGCGTGATAAACAAAGTGCCATCAGGCGCCCACACTAAACGAGATCCAAAATGGTGGCCGCTGTTGACTTTAGGTTGTTGACTAAAAACGCGAGTGAGATTTTCAAGCTTGTTACCATTGAGCGTGGCAAAACTGACCGCTGTGCTATTGAGCTCACTTGCATCACCTTCAGCGGGTTCTGAATAACTGAAATAGATTTTTTTGCTGCTGGCAAAATCTGGCGCAAGCACGACATCAAGTAAACCACCTTGACCTTTGGCATACATAGGCGGTAAACCCGTTAAGGGTTCACCCACTTTGCCTGCGGTGCTGACAATGCGCATTCTGCCAGCACGTTCAGTCACGAGCATACTGCCGTCGGGTAAGAATGCCATACCCCAGACATTCTCTAACCCTTGGGCTATGGTTTTTACCTGAATATTACCCGTTTCCGTTTTGACGCTAATGGTCGCTGCGCTAGCGGTTTCGGTGTAAATAGCCGGTGAGCATGCAATAAGACACAGGGCAAGATTTAAGGTGCTTAGCTTCAAGGTCTTTGGCATTAATTTACTCAGTCTTAAGGTCCTCAGCTTCAAGGTCATCAGTTTCATCGCTATCCTTAATCACACTGTTCTCCTATAGGATGGATCAGAGTAACAAGTCAGTCACATAAGGGCAATTTATCGGCGAGACCTTATATCAAAACTCGCCTGTCCAGCTTTTATGAGCTTAAGCTTCACAAATCAAAAGTCTAACGTATGAAAACTAACGCATGAAAAACTAGCGCATGAAAAAGCCTAAGGCCATCGCTAAACCGACGATCACAATAAAGCCGCGTAGCAAGGGCTGTGAAATACGGTAGGCCAGCGCCGCCCCCACATAACCACCGACAATCGTCATAACGGCAAGCAGCAACAGATATTGCCCATCGATCACATTGCCCGCGGCATAAACCACAACGGCGATGGCGGTGAGCAGGGCTGAAATCAGATTTTTAAGTCCGTTCATCCCATGTAGATTGGTTTGCCCCATCAGGCCAAAACTTGCGAGTAGTATGATGCCTAAGCCACCATTAAAATAACCGCCATAGATACACACAGCCGACAGCATTATCAGTGCCGTCATCGGACTTAACATTGGCGTAGAGGTGTTTTCGCCTTGCTCAGCGATTCTTCGTTTGAGTAACCAAGGGCCAACAATAAAGGCCGCGGTGGCCAGTAGAATTAGCCAAGGGATCAGCTTTGCGAAGACTTGCTCGCTGGTGGTCAGCAAAATACCCGCGCCAATACTCCCGCCAATTAAAGCAATTAAGATCAGATTCTTAAGGCTAAGACTCGCCGGATATTCGATATCCTTTCTAAAACGCCATGCGCTGGCGATATAACCGGGCAGCAGCGCGGCTGTCCCCGTGGCATTCGCCGCAATCGGTGGAACCCCGACAAACACTAACGCTAAAAGGGTAATAAAACTGCCACCACCGGCAACTGCATTGAGCATGCCGCCTAAAAAGCCAGCGAGTGCAATAATAAGCCAGTCCATAGATACCGCTCCTTTGGACAATGAGAGAGATAAACAGAGCGCTAAAAATGTGTCTGTTATTATGAGTCAATCTAAGCACTCACCCTAACAGGATGATTTCGATATTGAAAGTCGCGTAATGATTCGTTACATATCGCCATTCGTGAAGGTGAAGATATAGGATGAGTGAGCAGGCTTTTACTTGCTTAGTGCTAGGGTACTTGATCCCAAATACCAGACATAAAAATAACCGCTGCTATGGCTTCACTTTGCTCGGTAAAAATATCTTCTCCCCAACAGTTTTGCCCACGTTCTTGGTAGTAAACATGAAAGGTACTGAGCATAGGTGTTCGAATGCAATACCAACCATCGAAGGTATTCTTAGCAAAATTGACCCAATACTGCGCATCAGCAGTTTGGATTTGCTGAACAAGTAATTCATTTTGCGATAGCAAAGCCACAAGCTCATTCTGGGTGGTGATTTGATGCTCGGCTTTTATAGCCTCGAGAAGATTTTTAAGTTTTATCATGGGATCCTTTTCATTCATCGAGAGTATCTACATCACTTTTAACGAATGGCCGCGGAGATGGAGGATTGGATTAATGCTTCAAAAATATCTGTTTGCCCGGCAGGAATAAGCTGCCTGTGAATTTCGCGGCGTTTCGCACTGTCGAATAAACGCTCCGCAACCCAGCCGGTTAAATAGAGTGAGGAAAGGCAGCCGCCCGCAGTGGCAATATTGCCATTAATCACGAGGGCGCAGTCTTCTACATCGACGCCCATGGCAACTAGGGCAGGTTTTGCATCGGGGTGAGTCGTTGCCGAGAGATTGTCGAGTAGCCCTAATTTGGCAAAGAAGAATGACCCCGCGCAGATACTGCCAAGCAATTGTCGTGTGGGATCTAATTTAAGGGCGGACATAAACTCAGTATCAGCAAGTGCCGCAGGTACGCCTTTGTAACCACTGCTGAATAATACCACGTCGGCATCAGCGACTTCGGCCACATGACCATCGGTTGCAACCGTCATCCCCAAGCTTGATATGTGGCTAGGTTTGGTCCCGAGTACTTTTACTGTCCAATCGGTTTTTGTACGGCCGAGAATATCGCGCATTAAGAAGAAATCGATATCGGTAAATTCATCAAATATCACAATCGCAATCTGGTACATAAGCTTTCCTCTGGCTTACATTGTGGATGACTTAAGGCTTGAATATGCTCAACCTTAAGCCTTGGGTCCTCAATATGAATAGAATCATGATTTTATTGGTTATCCATTTTTTATGAAAATTTGGTTAATCAAAATCTTAACCAGCACTAAACGATGGCAGTCGCTTGGCGAAAATAGCATGGGCATCAAAATCTTGGCTTTGCATTCTGGTTAATGTGTTGGTTAACACTTCATCGGCTGCATCTTCAATCCGCAGGATCTTCTCTGCTGCGACATAGTCGCTAAACGCTGTGCAGACTTGTTCAAACAAAGCCGTTACATCGCCAAAGGCCGGATGACTGAACTGCGGATTAGGCAAGCCCCTGAGGTCACGAAGCTTTAGCAGCATTAACGCCGTCAAGGGTATGTATGATAGATGTCCATTGTGGAACTCAAAAAAACACTTTTTATCCCCGATGATCGCTTGTTCTACCTGATCATTGCAGAGGGTTTGCAGCATAGTGCTGATGAATTCGATATCCTGTGTATCCCAGTTATCTAAAAATGACGCATAGGGGAAAGGAGCAGTTTTTCGCAGTGTCACTTGCACTTCAGTGGTAAAAGGCGGCTCGATATGCCCCAGATAACGGCCATACAGCTGCACCAAAAAATCGCCAATAAAGCCATGGGAGCGAACAATCCAGCCCGAACACCGCGCGGTTGCATCAGCGTGGTACAGCTCGTCCGCCTCGCGTTTAAGCCCAGCTAACAGCATCAGCACAAGCCGAAACACGCTGATTGTAGACCACATAGCGTTTGCTATCCCGCCAGTTTTTTCTATCGATGAGCAATATTTATAGTAATCAATGGCGGTTGCAAAATAACCGTAAGCGAGCGAGCGCATCAGCGGCTTAGGCTCAAGCAAGCCCGATTCAATATAGGTAAGTTGGGCTACATAGCCCCAATGACACTCGGGTACACCAAACTCAGCTCCAAATAATTCCCACTGGCGAAAATCCTCATCAAACTCACGATATTGTTTCACTCTCTCGAAACCATCTGTCATCCCACTGTCGATATAATCGGTCAGTAAATACTGGTCATATTCAAAGACGTTTTTGGCATAATCGCGCATATGTTTACGACTGCGCTTATTGAGAAACTTGGCTAACATCTTGAGCATCCTTATTATTTAGGCTGCGGCAAGTTTACCGCAACGGCGCTAAATATCACTATCTGTAGCACTTTTGAAGCAAGCATTAAGCGACTCCGTTGTAGCGATGGTGAACACACATTCGCCAGCAAAGAACCTTGCTAACATATGGTGTTATCAGTTTAATGCGCGACATTGTTCATTATTGAATATGCTGGGATGGGGAGTAAACCGCACTAATGCGTTGGCGACCATCGGAAAAAGGGACTTTTTCGTTGAGCCCCCAAGGATGGGTTTACGACGTGTCGCCAGAGCATTAGTGCTGTTTATGGCGATAAGCTCTCAAAAAGTTCCTAGACTGCAAAAGCTCACAAAAAACAAGGTTTGTAGTGAACAAGCTGGTGGTGAATTTTACTCATGGTTCCCCGTTTTCGCGGGGATGACAAAAGCAACGAGGCCCAGAATCATTTTTTGGGCCTTGTTGGTATCGTAAAACGTCGGTTAACGCTCAAAATTCTTTAGGTTAAAGCTTCAAACTAACTTGAGTTTCAACCTTAGCCGCTATACGTTACTTGCGCATTTTAGAGAACGCTTAAAACACCATTTCTGGTACATGCTCTGGCACGATTAATTTGCCAGCAGTTTTGCTGACGATTTCTTCTACGCTCACGCCTGGGGCGCGCTCTAGTAGATGGAAAGCGCCATCTTTGATTTCGATAAAGGCTAAATCTGTGACAACGCGTTTAATGCAGCCGTAACCTGTTAGCGGCAATTCGCACACGGGTAGCAGCTTAGAATTGCCGTATTTATCGGCGTGCATCATAGTCACGATAATGTTTTCGGCGCCCGCGACTAAATCCATCGCGCCGCCCATGCCTTTGATGAGTTTGCCGGGGATCATCCATGAGGCGATAGAGCCGTTCACATCGACTTCAAAGGCGCCGAGTACGGTTAAATCCACATGGCCGCCACGGATCATGGCAAAGCTTTCCGCCGATGAAAAAAATGAAGCGCCTTTGACTGCGGTAACGGTTTGTTTGCCCGCATTGATTAAATCGGGATCTATGGTGTCTTCGGTGGGGAATTCACCCATGCCGAGTAGGCCGTTTTCTGATTGCAGCATGACTTCCATGCCTTCGGGAATGTAGTTGGCCACCAGTGTTGGAATGCCGATACCGAGGTTGACGTAGTAGCCGTCTTTTAATTCTTTGGCGACGCGCTGAGCCAGTTGTTCTCTTGATAATGCCATGATATCTATCCTTTCTATTTGGCTTTGACGCTTTGGCCTTTACTCTTAGGTTTTTACCCTTAATTTTTTACTTTAGGGAGCTAAGTGCCAATTGCGTTAACTGTGTTTCAAGGTTTTGCCAGCGCCTTTTATTTCGCGGCTTTTACCGTGCGCTGCTCGATACGTTTCTCGAACGTGCCTTGAATAACGCGGTCAACATAGATGCCCGGCGTGTGGATATGATCTGGGTCTAGCTCACCTGGCTCAACAATAAACTCGGCTTCAACCACAGTGATTTTGCCCGCGGTCGCCATCATAGGGTTAAAGTTGGCAGCGGTTTTACGGAATACCAAATTACCCATGGTATCGGCTTTCCATGCGCGCACTAAGGCAAAATCTGCGGTCAGCGACTCTTCTAACACGTAATGGCGACCTTTGATTTCGCGGGTTTCTTTACCATCAGCGACTGGCGTGCCGTAGCCTGTAGCGGTGAAAAATGCCGGAATACCTGCGCCGCCTGCGCGGATCTTTTCCGCCAGCGTGCCTTGGGGCGTTAAAATCACGTTCAGTTCGCCAGAGAGCATTTGCTGTTCAAAGGTGGCATTTTCACCCACGTAAGAGGCGATCATAGTGGCGATTTGGCGATGTTTTAACAGTAAGCCAAGGCCGAAATCATCAACGCCCGCGTTGTTCGAAATCGCCGTTAAGCCGTTAACGCCCATCTTAACCATTTGATTGATTAAGCCTTCTGGAATGCCGCATAGGCCAAAGCCGCCGACCATAATGGTCATGTCGTTTGATAAGCCTGCTAACGCTTCTTCATAGCTGCTGACGACTTTATTGAGTCCTGCCATTGTGATGTCCTTTTATGCTTTATAAAACGCGCTGCGAATGACGCGCATTTTTAATAACGGTTGTTGGTGTCGTTAATTATTGTTGTTCTATTTTGCTAACAGGGCTGTGGCCACTTTCGAACCGTTTTTACGATTCAACTGCGTGCTGATCGCTTGCCCTGCTAACGCGAGTTTTGGTAAATCGATACCCGTTTCGAATCCCATGCCGTGCAGCATATACACTAAGTCTTCGGTGGCAAGATTGCCCGATGCGCCTTTGGCATAGGGGCAACCACCAAGACCCGCAACCGAGGAGTCAAACACCCGCACACCTAAGTCTAAACAGGCCAAAATGTTGGCTAATGCTTGGCCATAGGTGTCGTGAAAGTGTAGCGCCAGTTTATCCATAGGCACACGTTCAGCCACTGTTTGCAGCATTCTACGGGCCTTTTGCGGCGTGCCTACACCGATAGTGTCGCCGAGTGATATTTCGTAACAGCCCATTTTGTAAAGGATTTCAGACACACGGGCCACTTCACTGACCGCTATCTCACCTTCATAGGGGCAGCCGAGCACACAGGACACATAGCCGCGCACCGGAATATTGTGTTTTTTTGCTAATTCCATCAAAGGGATAAAGCGTTCAATCGACTCTTCTATCGAGCAGTTGATATTGCGCTGACTAAAGCTTTGTGAGGCGGCGCCAAATATTGCCACCTCACTCGCTTTTGCATCCAGTGCCAGTTCAAAGCCTTTGACGTTGGGTGTGAGCGCGCTATACACCACGCCGCTTTGACGCTGTATTTGCTTGAGCACATCGGCAGAATCGGCCATTTGTGGCACCCATTTAGGTGACACAAAGCTGCCTGCTTCGATACGCTTAAGCCCCGCACCTGCCAGCGATTCAATCAAGGCGATTTTAGCTACCGTCGGCACAGCGACTTCGTTTTGCAGGCCGTCGCGCGCGCCCATCTCGAAGATGCTGACCCTGTCTTTGGCGTTCGCTGCTTGGCTTAGATTGGCTAACGACATCTTAGGCTTCCTTGGTCGCAGTGGGCTCAGCTTCAATCCCATTTAATGACGCTAGGTTTAACGGCTCAACGTTAAGCAAGGTTGCGCCATCGGTGACCAGCTCGCCCGCTTTAAAGTAGAACTCAGTGACTATGCCATCAAAGGGGGCTTCGATGGTGTATTCCATCTTCATGGCTTCCATCACCAGCAAACCTTGGCCCGCTTTAACTTGTGTGCCGACATCGACTAAATGGGTCACTACCGTGCCGTTCATGGGCGCTTTTAACTTGTCAGCATTGCTGGCTTGTTCTTCGACCACGAGTGTTTGCACAGCTTTAAAGTGGTAACTGCCGGAGGATAAAAACAGCGTAAAGTCATCACCTTGGGCGCTAACGGGCACTTTACTCTTATGGCCGTTGATTTCGGCGAGCAGTAAATCTTGTTTCAGCTCGCCATTTAGCAACCAATCTTGTCCGTGCAGCGGTAGCTGATACATGCCGCCTAAATCGAGCATCACTAACTGCTGCAATTCATGGGCATCATCGAGCAGGGCAATATTGTGCTGGCTGCAGCTGTTGAGTCTAAAGCCGCTGACTTGACCCCAAGGCGAGTAAGGATCGGCGCTGTTGATCGCTTGTGCTTTGGCGGCTTCTTTACGGGCAAGCACTTGATACAGCGCGGCAAAGGCAAGGGCAGTGTCAGCTTCGCTTGAAGCTGTGCCAATTAAGGTGTCGCCATAACGGCCAATAAAGTCAGTGCTAAAGTCGGCATTGGCAAACGCTGGGTGTTCGGCAATGTTCGCTAAAAACTCAATGTTGTGCTTAAGGCCGCTGATTTGATACGACTCTAAGGCATGCACTAAACGTTGCAGGGCGCGTGGGCGCGATTCATCCCAGACGATAAGCTTGGCAATCATAGGATCGTAGAAGTTACTGATCACATCGTTTTCACGAATGCCCGAATCGATACGCACGTATTTGCTTTGCTCGGGTTCGCGCAAAAAGTTGAGCTTACCGCTGGCGGGTAAAAACTCATTCTGTGGATCTTCGGCATAAATACGCACTTCAAAGGAGTGGCCGTGAATACGTACTTCATCTTGCTTAAGGGGCAGTGGCTGACCACTGGCGACCATCAATTGCCATTTCACTAAATCTTGGCCTGTGACCATCTCAGTCACTGGATGCTCAACCTGCAGACGGGTGTTCATCTCCATAAAATAGAAGCTATTGTCTGTATCTAGCAGAAACTCTACAGTCCCCGCGCCAACATAATCGATGGCTTTGGCTGCCGCGACGGCTGCTTCACCCATTTGGGCGCGCAGTGCATCGCTTAACCCTGGCGCTGGCGCTTCTTCGACCACTTTTTGGTGGCGACGTTGAATCGAACAATCGCGATCCGATAAATAAATCGCGTTGCCAAAGGTGTCGGCAAACACTTGCACTTCGACGTGGCGCGGCTGGCGTAAATAACGCTCCATCAATAACTTATCGTTACCAAAAGAAGAGGCCGCTTCACGGCGCGCCGAGTTAACGGCTTCCATGATTTCGCCTTCATTCTCGACGATACGCATGCCTTTACCGCCGCCGCCATAAGCCGCTTTGATCAGCATAGGGAAGCCGATTTTCAGTGCCTCCGCTTTTAAGGTCGCATCGGTTTGGTCATCGCCGTGGTAACCGGGCACTAAGGGCACGTTTGCCGCTGTCATAATAGATTTAGCGGCGCTTTTACTGCCCATGGCATCGATAGCATCGCTACCTGGGCCAACAAAGACGATGCCTGCGGCTTCACATTTACGGGCAAAGTCGGCGTTTTCAGATAAGAAACCGTACCCAGGGTGAATGGCTTGGGCGCCGGCTTTTTTGGCGATATCGATAATCAAATCGCCCTTTAAATAGGAGTCTGCCGGCGCACTGCCGCCTAGATAGAAAGATTCGTCGGCCATGGCGACATGGCGCGCTTCTTTATCGGCATCGGAATATAGGGCAACGGTGCGAACGCCCATGGCATGGGCCGTTTTGATGATGCGACAGGCGATTTCACCGCGGTTAGCAATTAATAGTTTAGTAAACATGTGCTTGGTCAACATCAAAGAGCTCCTTGGGTATCACTTGGCTTTTGCATGGGCTTGGAGGGCGTTGAGTGTGCTTGTTGCCAGTTAGGCTGACGTTTCTCAAAAAAGGCGTTTAAGCCTTCTTGGCCCTCGGTCGATACCCGAATGCGGGCGATACGCTCGCTAGTGTAATCAATGGTTTTTTGGTCTATCACGCCGTCTTCAAGATGCGACAGCAGTGTTTTTACCCATGCCATGCCTTGCGGGCTATTGGCTAGTAGCGCGTCAATCATAGGCTTTGCGGCGGCGTCTAAGTCATCGCTGATCTCATGAATGACGTTAAGCTTTAATGCGGTTTCTGCACTAAAACGCTCGGCGGTCAGCATGTAGCGGCGCGATGCACGGATACCCATAGCGCGGGCAACGTAAGGGCTAATTACCGCAGGAATTAATCCGAGTTTTACTTCGCTTAAGCAAAAGCTGGCGCGCGTCGTGGCGATAGCGATATCGCAGGCGCAAATCAGCCCCAGTGCGCCGCCAAAGGCTGCGCCTTGCACCAATGCAATGGTGGGTTTTGGAAAGGTATCTAAATCCTGCATCAGTTTTGCTAAGGCTTTGGCATCATTTAGATTTTGCTCAAAGTCCATTTTGGCTTGTTTGCGCATCCAATTGAGATCGGCGCCGGCGCTGAAGTTTTTGCCGTTTGCTTTGAGTACCAGCACTTGGCATTGCTTGTGCTCAGCAAAATAGCTAAGGACGCTAATCATCTCGCTAATCATCACTTCATCGAAGGCGTTGTGTACTTCTGCTCGGTCAAGAATAAGCTCGGCAACGCCGTGATTGAGCGCATGGCTCACGTGCTGTAAGTTGCTTAAATCTTTTGTGCCGCTAGCGCTGTTTAATGTGTCTGTCATTATTATTTTCCTATCTTCTTGTGTGACATATGTTTTTCACATGTGCCTTTTACATACGGAATACACCAAAGCGGGTGTCTTCGATAGGAGCATTTAATGCTGCCGATAGGGCAAGGCCGACCACATCACGGGTTTGCGCTGGGTCGATAATGCCGTCATCCCATAAACGGGCACTGGCATGATACGGATGACCTTCTTTGTCGTACTGGGCGACAATCGGCGCTTTAAAGGCTTTTTCATCCTCAAGTGACCATTCTTCACCTTTACGGGCTAAACCGTCGCGGCGCACTGTGGCGAGAACGCCTGCGGCTTGCTCTCCGCCCATCACAGAAATACGGGCATTAGGCCACATCCACATCATGGTCGGTTCGAACGCGCGGCCACACATGCCGTAGTTACCCGCGCCGTAGCTGCCGCCAATAATCACAGTAAATTTAGGTACATTGGCGCAAGAAACCGCGGTTACCATTTTGGCACCGTGTTTGGCTATGCCTTCGTGTTCGTACTTTTTACCCACCATAAAGCCAGTGATA
The DNA here is from genome assembly GCF_025653985.1 of Shewanella sp. SM69. Taxonomy (NCBI): domain Bacteria; kingdom Pseudomonadati; phylum Pseudomonadota; class Gammaproteobacteria; order Alteromonadales; family Shewanellaceae; genus Shewanella; species Shewanella sp. SM69. The sequence goes on along the minus strand of NZ_JAKKRV010000007.1, from coordinate 216,700 downwards.
TTTTGTAGGAACAGCAGCGGAATTTTGCGCTGGCAGCACAGTTCGATAAAGTGCGCGCCTTTTTGCGCCGACTCCGAGAACAGAATGCCGTTGTTGGCGACAATGCCGACTGGGTAGCCGTGAATACGGGCAAAACCGCACACTAAGGTCGCACCATAGTTGGCTTTAAACTCATCAAAATCAGAATCATCGACGATACGGGCGATCACTTCCTTGACATCAAAGGGCTTTTTCAAATCAGTGCCGACAATGCCATACAGTTCGCTAATATCGAACTTTGGCGGTTTGACAGGACTTAAGAGTGATTTGATTTCTTTTTGATGATTCAGGCGTGATACCGCGCGGCGGGCAAGCTCTAACGCGTGCTCATCGTTTTGGGCTAAATGATCCGCTACGCCGGAAATTTTAGTGTGCACTTCGGCGCCGCCTAACTCTTCGGCGCTGACTTCTTCACCAGTGGCCGCTTTGACTAATGGCGGGCCTGCTAAGAAGATAGTGCCTTGATCTTTTACGATAATCGATTCATCCGCCATGGCCGGCACATAGGCGCCGCCTGCAGTACATAAGCCCATCACCACTGCAATTTGCGGTATGCCTTTAGCGGACATTTGCGCTTGATTGTAAAAGATGCGGCCGAAATGGTCGCGGTCGGGGAAGACTTCATCTTGGCGGGGCAGGTTAGCGCCGCCCGAGTCGACTAAATAGATGCAAGGCAAGTGACAACGGCTGGCAATATCTTGGGCGCGAAGGTGTTTTTTAACGGTAATCGGGTAGTAAGTGCCGCCTTTAACCGTGGCGTCGTTGGCGATGATCATGCACTCGACACCGCTTACGCGGCCGATACCGGCGATAATACCCGCAGCGGGGACTTCTTCGTCATAGACTTCAAACGCCGCGAATTGCGATAGCTCTAAAAAGGGTGAGCCGGCGTCGAGCAGTTTTTCAACCCGTTGACGGGGAAGTAATTTACCGCGGGATAAATGACGCTCAAGCGCCACTGGGCCGCCGCCGAGTTCGATTTTGGCTAGTTTAGTTTTAAGATCGGCCACGAGGGCGGCCATATCAGCGGATTTCGCTTTAAATTCATCGCTACGGGCGTTAATACGACTGCTTAATTGCGTCACTTTGGTTGTCCTTCTCAAGCGGAAATTCGGTGTGTAGAGCTATCGATTTTGAGTGTTTATCGATACTTAGGGCTAATGGCGCGCAGTGTCCATTAGCCCTATGGCGACCTATTTAGTCTCGTTAAATAGCTCGCGGCCAATCAGCATGCGGCGAATTTCAGAGGTGCCAGCGCCGATTTCATACAGCTTGGCATCGCGCAGTAAACGGCCGGTGGCGTATTCGTTGACGTAACCGTTACCGCCTAGCAGTTGAATCGCATCCAGTGCCATTTTAGTGGCGAGCTCTGCGCTATAGAGGATGGCGCCCGCCGCATCTTTACGGGTGGTTTCACCGCGATCGCAGGATTTTGCCACGTTATAGACATAGGATTTGGCGGCATTCATGCCTGTGTACATGTCGGCTAACTTGCCTTGCACTAGTTGGAATTCACCAATCGATTTACCAAATTGCTCACGCTCGTGGATGTAAGGCACAACGATGTCCATACAGGCATTCATGATCCCCAGCGGACCGCCAGACAGTACGACGCGCTCGTAATCGAGGCCGCTCATCAGCACTTTTACGCCGTTATTGAGTCCGCCTAAAATGTTTTCTTCTGGTACTTCTACATCTTCAAACACCAGTTCGCAGGTGTTAGAGCCGCGCATGCCGAGTTTGTCGAGCTTTTGCGCTTGGCTAAAACCTTTCGAATCACGTTCAACGATAAAGGCGGTAATACCGTGTGCGCCTTTGGTTAAGTCGGTTTTCGCGTAAATGACATAGGTGTGTGCATCTGGACCGTTAGTGATCCACATTTTGTTGCCGTTTAAGATGAATCGGTCGCCTTCTTTACGGGCATGCAGCTTCATCGAAACCACGTCAGAACCTGCGTTTGGCTCACTCATGGCCAGCGCGCCAATATGCTCACCGCTCACCAGTTTTGGCAGGTACTTGGCTTTTTGCGCTGCATTACCGTTACGGTTGATTTGATTGACACACAGGTTTGAGTGGGCGCCGTAACTTAGGCCGATAGAAGCGGATGCGCGGGAGATTTCTTCCATTGCAACGACGTGGGCTAGGTAGCCCATGTTCGCGCCGCCGAACTCTTCGGGTACAGTTACTCCGAGCAGTCCCATTCCTCCAAGCACAGGCCAAAGTTCATTGGGAAAGGCATTGTCGTGATCCACTTTCGCGGCAATTGGGGCGATTTCATTCGCGGCAAAATCCTGCACTGCATCGCGCAGCATATCGACGTCTTCGCCTAGGCCAAAATTCAGACTTGTGTAGAGAGAGTTCATTGCTTGTGTCCTTTCAGATGTTCTAATTTCAGATTGTTATAGTTTTTATGATTTTTAGGTGCTTGAGTCTTTTAAATCTTGTACTTAAATCCGTAGTCGTTATCGCTATCAAATTGATTTGATTTTGTGTCAACGGGGATTTAGGCTTTTGCCGTTTTGTTATCTTCTAAGGCTAAACGGCACTGCTGCTCGGCGGAATTGAGTTCCATCAATACGACTTTGATGTCGTCCATTTGCTGTTGTAGGGCGGACTTTTTTTCTTCCACTAGCGCCAGCATGGTATTGAGCTGTGAGGTGCTGCTCTTGTCGGCATCGTATAATTCGAACAAACGACGGGTTTCTGCCAAAGAAAAGCCCAAGCGTTTACCGCGCAGAATGAGCTTGAGACGCACCCTGTCTTTGAGGCTATAAATACGGGTTTGACCGCGGCGTTTTGGCTTAAGCAAACCTTGGTCTTCGTAAAAACGAATACTACGAGTAGTGATATCAAACTCTTTTGAGAGATCACTGATCGAGTAAGTCGTTTGTGGTGTGTTCGTTGCGCTCATTCATGCACCCTAAATAATCAGTTTTAAGCAAGATATATGAAGTTTACGTAAAGGTAAAGATTTTGGCTTTTATTCTGTTGGCAAAAAAGTGTCAATCCCAATTGCCATAAGCCTGTGCAGCGAGATTAAAACGTATGCTTTAAATTAGTGTTCTCACATAAAACCACAAATATCTTCTGGTTATAGGCTAACGTCTAATAGTGGGCTTTAGACCTCCTTGCTAATAATAGAAGCAGGAAGGGGTAGTTATTGCGGCTGACGATGTGAGTCGCAGTCCTGATTGGAGGACATATGTTGACCGAACAGCAAAATGCATCTTTAGCGCAAGCCACAAATCAAAAACAGAACCAACAAAAACATCAAGCGTTGCACCAAGCATCCTTGCTTAATAAAGCCGAATTCTGGGGAGAAGCGGCGAAGACGCTCGATTGGATTAAACCGGCGCAAACGGTGCTCGATGAATCGCAGGCACCGTTTTATCACTGGTTCGCCGATGGTGAGATGAACACTTGTTATAACGCCGTTGACCGCCATGTGTTGGCTGGACGCGGTGACCAAGTGGCTATCCAGTATGTGAGCCCAGTGACAGACACTGAATACGGCATTAGCTATGGTGAGTTACAGGCTCAAGTGAGCCGACTCGCGGGCTTTATGCAATCTATTGGTATAGGAAAGGGCGACCGTGTGGTGATTTATATGCCTATGGTGCCGGAAACCGCCTTCGCTATGCTGGCCTGTGCCCGCATAGGTGCGATTCATTCGGTGGTTTTTGGTGGCTTTGCTGCCAATGAGCTCGCGACTCGGATCAATGATGCTAAGCCTAAATTGGTCTTGTCGGCATCTTGCGGCATTGAGCCTTCGGGCGTGATCCCTTACAAGCCTCTGTTAGATAAAGCGTTAGCTCAGTCAGTACATCAGGTTGATCACTGCCTAATTTTGAATCGTAGCCAGTATCAGGCCGATTTATTTGAGGGCCGTGACTTAGATTGGCAAGCCGCATTAGCAACTGCACCTAAGGCCGATTGTGTTGCGCTTAAGGCTACCGATCCCTTGTATGTGCTTTATACCTCAGGCACCACGGGTCAGCCTAAAGGTGTGGTACGCGATAATGGTGGCCATGCCGTGGCTCTGGCTTGGTCGATGCAGCATATTTACGATATTCAAGCGGGTGATGTGTTTTGGGCTGCGTCCGATGTGGGTTGGGTTGTGGGTCATTCTTACATTGTGTACGGACCGCTGCTGGTGGGCGCTACAACCTTAATGTATGAAGGCAAACCTGTTGGTACGCCAGATCCCGGCGCATTTTGGCGCACGATTGCCAAATATAAGGTCAAAAGCTTCTTCACCGCGCCGACGGCCATTCGCGCAATTAAGCGTGAAGATCCTGACGGTGAATATCTACAAGGTGTTGATTTAAATTGTCTTAAAAATGTGTTTTTGGCGGGGGAGCGTTGCGATCCCGACACTTTAGTTTGGGCACACACTAAATTCGCTAAACCTGTTATTGATCACTGGTGGCAAACCGAAACGGGCTGGCCTGTCGCAGCAAACTTGATGGGTACAGCACCGGTTACCATTAAACCAGGTTCGCCAGCTTTACCTGTACCGGGTTATGCGGTTGAAGTGCTGGACGAATTAGGTGAGCAAGTTGCGGTCAATACTTCAGGTAATGTGGTTATTAAATTGCCTCTACCGCCGGGAACCTTAACGACACTGTGGCAAAATGATCAACGCTATCAAGATAGTTACTTGTCTATGTATCCAGGTTATTACTTAACTGGCGATGCGGGTTATACCGATGAAGACGGCTATCTCTACATTATGAGTCGTATTGATGACATCATAAATGTGGCGGGGCACAGGTTATCGACCGGACGTTTTGAAGAAGTCTTGTGTCAACATCCTGATGTGGCCGAAGCGGCTGTGATTGGTGTGGATGATCAGCTTAAAGGTCAGGTGCCTTTAGGATTAGTGGTGCTGAAAAAGGGCGTGACGATCAGTGATGAAGAGCGGCATAAACAGCTTATTACCTTAGTTCGTCAAGAGATTGGTCCCGTCGCCTCCTTTAGGTTAGTGAGTGCCATTCAAAAATTACCTAAAACGCGCTCTGGTAAAATTTTACGCGGTACTATGCGAAAAATTGCCGATAATCAGCAATATACTGCACCTGCGACCATAGAAGATCCACAAACCTTAGAGTTAGTGCGTACCGCGCTCACTCGCATGGGTTATGCCGATGCCTTAGTGTAAGAAATATAGAGCGTAAAGGCTTTTATAGAAAGAGTGTAAAGGTCTTATAGAGAGTTGAAATATCAAGGCGATAGTAAACTGACCAAGTTTGCTATCGCCTTTTTGCGCATGGCATTTCTTATTTCGGCAAAATCAAAGATTGAAATTTTCACCTCAAATTTGCTAGTCTTGCAGGCTCATCACGTACAGCTATATCACCTACAGTTTTACTGTAATCAAATGGCTTAGGGACGACCCTAAATACGCCTAATCTAATATGGGGACGACCCCTTTATGGGAGTTCACTATGAGTTGGTTCTTATTAGTTCTTGCGGGTTTATTTGAAATTGGTTGGGCTATAGGGCTTAAATATACCGACGGTTTTACGCGTTTGTGGCCAAGTATCTTTACAATAGCGTCGATGGCAGTGAGTGTGTTGCTACTAGGACTCGCGGTTAAGCAGCTACCTATCGGTACGGCTTACGGCGTGTGGGTCGGTATTGGCGCTATGGGCACCGCAATTGCGGGAATTATCCTCTTAGGAGAAGGCGTTAGCTTACTTAAAATCGCCAGTTTGATATTGATATTACTGGGTGTTTTAGGGCTTAAACTTGCCCATTAATTGACGGTTCTATTAGGGCGTGTTGACGTTTCGAGATTAAATTTTGTTCGCTCTGGCAAGCTCGTGATCACGAAACGAGGAGTGACGTGTAGTTATTCTACTCAAATGACGAGTGACAAAGAGCAAGAGCTTGCCAGACGAACCCTTCGGGCAGCGTTTGGCTGGCGTTTCTGCTGCGTTATCGCCCGTTTATGTAGAATAACTACACTGCTCGGGCTTTGCCTTGCATAAAAGCCAGCCAACTCGCTGCAAAAACAACCCTGAAACGTCAACACGCCCTAGATAAAATGAGACCTAAACGATTGGTACTTTCGGCACAATCGAAATTGCCAATCGTATGTCTCTGGTAATTAAGTTACAAAGATCGGTATAATTACCCCTCAAAATTGGTTAGCTCTAACCTCTGTGACCCGTGGGAATAATATAATGCAAAACCACAGCAATCTTAATGATATCGGCGTAATTGGCCTTGGTGTTATGGGTAAAAACCTTGCGCTAAACATCGCAGATAACCAATATCACGTCAGCGCGTTTGACCTCGATCCTGTTAAAGTTAATGGTGTAATACAGCAAGAAAAACAGGAACGTGCTGGACTCGAGTCTCGCATTCTTGGCTGTGCTAATCTTACCGAAATGTTAGCCAGTCTCACAAAACCCCGTATTTTTGTGCTTTCTGTTCCCGCGGGTGCACCCGTCGATGGTGTCTGTAGTGCTTTGATTTCTGCCGGAATTGAGTCCGATGATATTGTGATCGATACTGGTAACAGCCTATGGACTGACACTGTTGAGCGTGAAGCGCGCTACAAAGGTCAGTTTGTATTTTTCAGCTCTGCAGTTTCGGGCGGTGAAGTCGGTGCGCGTTTCGGTCCATCACTTATGCCAAGCGGCGATATCGATGCATGGCATCACGTGGCACCTATTTGGAAAGCGATTGCCGCTAAGGTTGATGCCAAAACTGGGCTACCTATCGAACGCTTCGAGCCGGGTAATCCCGTGACAGAAGGCGAGCCATGCACGACTTATATTGGTCCTGCGGGTTCTGGCCATTATGTGAAGATGGTGCATAACGGTATTGAATACGCTGACATGCAGTTGATTTGCGAAGCCTATCAAATGCTGCATGACGGTTTAGGCATGAGCGCTGCAGAAGTGGGCGATGTGTTTGAACGCTGGAACAAAGGTAGTTTAAACAGCTATTTGATGGGGATCAGTGCCGAAGTCTTAAAACAAGCCGATCCATTAACGGGTAAACCGCTGGTGGAAATGATCTTAGATAAAGCGGGCCAAAAAGGCACAGGTTTGTGGACGGCCGTGAGCAGTTTACAAATTGGTTGCCCTGCACCGACGATTGCTGAAGCTGTGTATGCGCGCGCCGTAAGTACCCAAAAATCCTTACGTCTACAACTTAGCCAGAAATTGGCTGGGCCAAATGCACCTGTTATCGATGACGCACAAAAAGCACTGTTGATCGAAGCCCTTGAAAGCGCGTTATATTGCGCGAAAGTGTGTTGTTACGCCCAAGGCTTCCAGTTGATGGCGATGACGGCTCATGAACAAAAATGGCAGTTAGACTTTGCTGAAATTGCAAAAATTTGGCGTGCGGGTTGTATTATTCGCGCGACTTTCTTGCAATCAATCACTCAAGCCTATGAAGACAAATCTGATCTTAGCAATCTGTTGATGGCGGACAGTTTTGCGTCTGCCTTGTCTGAAAAGCAAGGCCTATGGCGTACCGCAGTCGCGACAGCGGTGATGCAAGGCATTCCAGCACCTTGTATTAGCTCGGCTCTGGCGTATTACGACAGTTACCGCTGCGAAACATTACCGGCGAACTTACTCCAAGGTCAGCGTGACTTTTTCGGCTCTCATACCTTTGAGCGTATCGATACGCCTGCTGGCGAGAAATACCACTTAGATTGGAGCGCCAAAGAGCGCACCTTAGCTAAGGTTTAGTCTAAGGTTCTGCCCGCTAACAAAATGAAAAACGCCCTTATCAAGGGGCGTTTTTTTTATGGTCGATGATTTTATAACGGTTTATGACTTTTTGACTTCAATTCATTTTAAGTCACTAAGTTAAATCTTAAGCTTGAATTCCTAAGTATTCAGCTCAGATGAAAAGGCGATCAGCTTTTGCCAGAGTGCTTGGGCGACAGGGCCTAAAGGTGAGTGGGGTTTTCGCATCACATAGTAATCGAGTTGAATGTTGTTTTGTCTTTCGCGTAGATCCAATGCAATCAATGCGCCTTGTTTGAGTGAATCTTCAATCATATAGTGCGGCAGCTTGCCCCAGCCCATACCACTTTGAATAAGCATTTTCTTGGTATAAAAATCATTAACATACCAACGTCGTTGCCCCGCCTGTACCCCAAACTCAATATTCGCAGTGCCTGAGCCCGTATCTTGGATCACGATTTGGTATTCATTAACGAGCTCTCGTGCGTAGGTCAGTGTCGGATGACGCTCAAGCATGCGCGGCGCGGCAACATCGAGAAGGCTACCGGAAAATAAATAGGCTAATTCTAAATGGCTCGAACGTATGGGTTCTATTCCGCCTGCGGAGATGATGATTTCGGCTTTATCTTGATTCAGCGCTTCGAGCGCACCAGTTAAAAACTCTTGTTTGAGAATAATTTGGGTATAGGGAAACTCATTTTGAGTCAGCTCTAAAATCGGCAAAATTCGAGCGAGATTAAAGGAGGCTTCAAAAGCTAAGGTGATGCTTGCTTCGTTACCTTTGGCTAAATGCTTCGCTACTTGCTTCATTTCTTGCGCTTCATTCAGTACCCGCAGGGTATGTTGCAGCAGTTTTCGACCTTGCTCAGTGATGGCGAGTCGATAACCTTCGCGATTAAACAGGATAAGATCGAGTTGGGATTCTAACTGTTTGATACTTTGGCTAATGGCGGGTTGGGTTTTATGTAACTTGTCACTGGCAGCTTTGAGTGAGCCCGCCTCAGCTACGGTTTTAAACATCAGCAGTTGGTCTAAGGTCACAAGGATTGCTCGCAAGTTATAAATTATTAGTTTATGAGATATTAGATTTTATTCCATATTTATTTATCTTTTATCGGCTCATAATCGATTCCATTCTCACTCGTCGTCTGCGAATTTATACCCAAGACTGACGGCAATATCACGTTTAATGGGGTGTGTGCGATGCGATTTTCAAACTTATGTGATACCAAGGGTTCAAGTATCAATGGCTTAGAGGTTGATACACAGAAGTTATTCCTTTGTGCCAATACACTCAATCGCGCCGCTGCAACCGTCACATTGGCGATGAGCATAGTGTTTTTCATCTCGGGATTTGCCAAGTTATTTGGCATGTCTATGTTCCATGTTCCGTTCACATTAATGAATCTTCCCACCGGATTTGGCTATTTTATTGGTTTGATGGAAGTGATTGGCGCCCTTGGATTGTGCCTACGTGACTACCGAGTGCTATCGGCGAGCGGTTTACTGGCGATTATGCTGGGGGCGATTTATTTCCACTTTAACTATGAAGCGCCGATTAATGCACTGCCGGCATTGAGCTTATCGGCAGGACTCTTTCTGATTATTAAACTCGATGAAATTGTTGAGCGTTTAGTGCGATTTCAGCGGCAGTTGGTGCAGAGTCGTTCCGCATTTTAAGCGTGCATTGAAGTGTTATGTAGAACCGTGAGTTAAGTGAGAAATGCTGAGTTTAAAGCCAGTAGTACAGATATAAGTTAATCAACACGAGAGGATTATGATGCAAGTTAACGCGAGTCGTATGCCTGTGCTATTTGTGCCCCATGGTGGTGGCCCTATGCCTTTGCTCAATGATGTTAATCATAGGGAGTTGCGTGCATTTTTAACTTCAGTAACAGCGCCAATGCCAACTCCGAAGGCGATTGTGTTGATCACTGCCCATTGGGAAGAATCTGTGGTGACTTTGTCGAGTAGCCCAAAGCCAAGTATTTTGTATGATTACTATGGATTTCCACCTGAGGCTTATCAGCTGACATATCCTGCACCCGGTGAGCCAGAATTAGCCGCACAGATTGCGAATATGCTATCGGATAAGGGCATCGCCGCCCGCTTAGATAGCGAACGCGCATTTGATCACGGTACTTTTGTACCACTTAAGTTGATGTATCCTGAGGCGAATATTCCCGTGGTGCAGATGTCGTTAGTCCACAGCCTCGATCCTAAAATCCATATAGCGATTGGGGAGGCTTTAGCGCCGCTGCGGGACCAAGGGGTGTTGATCGTGGGGTCTGGCATGTCGTTTCACAATATGCGGGCATTTTTCTCAAGCGATCTCACAGTGCAAAGCCGCAGTGCAGAATTTGATCATTGGTTGACGCAAACTTTAACGGCAAGTGTTAGTTTTGCCGAGGTAAAAACAGCGTTAATTCATTGGCAATCAGCCCCTGAAGCGCGTTTTAGTCATCCGCGGGAAGAACATTTATTACCGCTACATGTGTGTTTTGGTGCAGGCCATCATGGTTCATCCCATGCCGAACGTAACTTTAATGGTATTTTGTTAAACACGCTGATCTCTGGTTATATCTGGCAATAAATGGGGTAGGATTTCCCTCGTCGATAATCAGCCAAATTAAAGTCGTGCTGCGGCCAATAAAAAAGGTTCGTATCTATCGAAGATATGAACCTTTTTTATTCAGGATCGCCTGTCCTAGCTTAATGGTTTTACCCTCATGCGGTAAAAACTAAACCCACGCTAAACAAGGTACTGAAAATCATGGTTAACTTAGCTGTACGGCCGAGTAACGGATTTAAGGCTTCACCAGAAACGGCATAAAAATCGCTACTGAGTTTGCGGGCAATAAGCAGAGATAATCCCGCAAGTAGTACTGGTAAACCGGGTAGAATACCGAATAAAAAGCCAGCGATGACTAGACCAAAGGGCAAATAGATTAAGGCTTGATAAAGCACTTTTGCCTGAGCTTCGCCGATACGTACTGCTAGAGTATGCTTGCCAGCTTGGGTGTCGGTACGGATGTCGCGAGTGTTATTCACCAACATAATCGCAGCGTTAAATAAGCCAATCGCACAACCTAATAACCAAGCATTAACAGTCGTATCGCCCGCCTGCAGATAATAACTTCCCACCACTGCCACTAACCCAAAAAAGACAAATGCCGCTACTTCACCGAGCCCATGGGAGGCGAGGGGATAGGGGCCACCACTGTAGCCAAGAGCACCTAAAATAGCGGCTGCGGCGAGAATGGCGATGGGCCAGCCTCCGTGCCAAATCAGATATGATCCCACGGCAAGCGCCATTAAGAGACCAAATATCATGGCATTGCGAACGCTTGTTGGTGAAATTAAACCACTTTGAGTCACGCGAACGGGCCCTAAGCGCTCGTCTGTATCTATGCCGTTTTTAAAATCAAAATAGTCGTTAGCGAGGTTGACGGCGATTTGTAATAAGACAGCACACAACATTGAAGTGGCAGCGATTAACCAGCTGTAACTCTCAAGATGCAGGGCGAGAATGTTGCCTATCAGTAGGGGACCTATGGCCGCGGGTAGCGTACGGGGTCTTATTGCTAAAATCCAAGGATTCATGGCGTCCAGTCGTTATTGGTAAATGGAAATGGTACCGAGCAAGGGCTCAATTAGCGCATAGCATAACAAGATTTAACACGAAAGTGAGCACTATCTAATAAACGCATTTAACAGAGTTTGAATTGGCGCACATATGTTCACTGATGCAGGATGAGATTTGTCGTTAAGTTCAAAGAAAATCAAAAAAGTCTGTGTTTCCATAGTTAATGTTGATGGAGGCTTTGTGCTGTCCATGACATAGGCGTAACGCTAAATACTCTGTTTAGTAGATAGCATAGGCGGTTGTTACCCTATGCTCGTTATTTTTTGCCGCTACAACAATGCCGATAAGGACATATTTGGATGCGTTTTGACAATAAGGTGGCATTAGTCACTGGGGCTGCGGCTGGGTTAGGTCGAGCGTATGCCATCATGTTGGCTGAACGGGGGGCAAAAGTGATACTCGTCGACCAGCCGTTATCGTCCTATGAGTCAATTTCCACCGACGGCGCTCAGACGAGCCAAGCTAACTTAGAATTAATGCAGACCTATTGCAGCATTATTAAACTTGGTGGAGATTGCATTTATTTTGTGCTTGATGTGAGTCAGCGAAATGAAGTGAATAGCATGATCGAAGAGGTGATCCTACGCTGGCATCGCATTGATATCTTGATTAATAACGCGGGCGTTTATGGTGCTTGTCCCTTTGAGCACATTAAACTTGAGCAGTGGCAACGGCAATTGGATGTCGATCTCAATGGCAGCTTTTATCTCACTCAAGCTGTTTGGCCTTATATGCAACAACAGCATTTTGGCCGGATAATGATGACAACGGGAGCCTCGGCCTTGTTCGGTGACTTGCATCAAGTTGGTTTTAGTGCGAGCAAGATGGCGCTGGTCGGCATGGTGAATAGCTTATCATTAGAAGGTGAAATCCATAATATTCGAGTCAATAGTTTATGCCCTCAGGCCGTAACCGCGATGACGGCCAAACATTTAGCGAGTGCGATTCAGCCGCTATTTTCCTTTGAATCATTAACGGCTACTACGGCTTTCTTGGTGAGTGAACAGGCGCCAAATGGTCAACATCTACTCGCCGGAGCGGGCAGTGTTAGCCACGGCATGTTTGTCGAGTTTCAGCCTATGTATTTTAATGAAGGTCTTTTTACGCCAGATAACCTCGCGCAGCAGTGGCCACAGTTACACCAATCCTTCCCCGTGACTTTGCACTCCTGTGGAGAGGATAAGGTTTTGTCTTGGTCTAAGTTAAGTGCGCTAGAACATCACATTAAAATCGATTGATTCATCATGCTTGTATTTGAACTAAGCCTGCATCTATAGCGATTTAAATGCAGTAAATGGCCGTAGATGCTAACCACAATAAATAACATAGACACTCCAGCGTGCCTCGTTTAATTCCTCACCGTTGGAGTGATGATTTGATTGTGAATCATCGATAGAAGACTGGTCAGCTTAAGGCTAACTGAGTTACCCTTTAAGATTAATTGCTAATTACGCAGTAGGATCCCATGAGTCAGGTATTAGACGATCTTTTATCATTACTTTCCCTTGAGCAAATTGAAATTGGCCTCTTTCGTGGTCAAAGCCAAGATCTGGGTTTTGGGCATGTGTTTGGTGGTCAAGTGATGGGCCAAGCACTGAGCGCCGCAAAACAGACTGTAGCTGCTGAGCGTAAGATCCATTCATTACATTCTTACTTTTTACGTGCAGGTGACGAGAAGTTGCCGATTGTTTATGAAGTAGAAAATATGCGTGATGGCGGTAGTTTTAGCGCTCGTCGGGTTAGTGCTATTCAAAAAGGTCGCCCCATTTTTCATATGACCTGCTCCTTCCAAGAACCTGAGGAAGGCTTTAATCATCAAGCTATTATGCCGCAAGTGCCCGGACCTGAAGGTTTGTTGAATCAGCAGGAATTGGCGCTGACGATGCGGGATAAAGTACCGCCGAGCATACTTGAAAAGTTTATGGCCGATGCGCCAATTGAGATGCGATTGGTCAATCCACTGCACCCTTTTGCGCCTAAAGAAACCGAGCCGTACCGTTATGTTTGGATGAGGGCTAATGGTCCTATGCCAAATGATGCCCATATCCATGAATATTTACTCGCTTATGCCTCAGACTTTAACTTTTTAGTCACGGCAGCTCAGCCCCACGGTGTATCCTTCTTAAGTCCTGGGGTACGAATGGCGACGATCGACCATGCGATGTGGTTCCACCGTCCGATTAATATGGGAGAGTGGTTGCTTTACAGTATCGATAGCCCTAATGCTAGCGGTGGCAGAGGTTACGTCAGAGGGCAGTTTTTCAATCAACAAGGCGAGTTAGTGGCTTCTTCTACCCAAGAAGGCCTGATACGCATGGTAAAAGGACGTTAGTATGTATCTGAAAATAAAATCGTTTATATTGTTCTCTCTCATGGCTGTCTTGCTCAATGGCTGCGTGACTGTAACACCTGATCAACCGATTATCATCAATGGCGCAGCTGGCTATCTAGAGAAGATCCCATTACCTCAAGGCTGCCAAATCATTATTGCCATTATTGATTTGAATACTCCAGGTGTCATCGTCGCACAAAAAACCTTCAATATCGCCAGAGCACCTGTGCCATTTAAATTTACATTGCCCGCTAAATCGATCGATAAAAGTATCCAATATGGCGTAGTGGCGATGATTAAGTTTCAAGACCAAGTGATCTTCCAAACCTATGACAGGTTCCCAGTTATCAATAATGATAAGTTCACGACAGAAGTGTTAATGAAGGCGGTGATGGCTAATTAACCACTGGCCACAACTGCAATAATATTTTTCTTATATTGATGAAGATTTAGCCCTTTCAATTCGATATTGAAAGGGCTTTTTTGTGGTCAATAATCCGCTTGCTATGCTGTAAATGTGAGATTAAGTATTAACTTGCTCTATACAGGATTAAGAATATTAATGCATAAGTTAGTTAATTTTTATAAGGGGTATCATTTTGTAAAATATCATACAAATACAATATGTATATATTTTGTTAAATTAATGATGTGATTTTTGTTGTTTATTGTTTCGTAAAAGATCTTTTGCATTTATTTTGTAACTAATGATATTTATAAAAAAGAATATTTATTTACGGGTATTCATTCTGTTTAACCTAAGAGTATTTTTGAGCTGACACTTAAAGGTTAAATTTAAATATATGATTTAATGTTTATTATTTGTTTTTATCGATTTTTATACTACGACTTATCGTTGGGACATAAAACAGTCTGATAAAGGTTATATGGATTTATTTTAACAAGGTATGAGGTTGTTCATCATTTACTGAATTGCGTTCTGTTAACTTACTGTTTTAATTTGTATCATCACGTGTTACAAATTATCGCGATAAAACTCAGTGATCATCATCACAGTAAATTGAATGGTTATTCATAAAAAATGTCAGTTACGGGTGATGTTTTTGGTTGCCGCAGCGTTTTCATGCCACCGAAACCTGAGTTTTATAAATCATACAACTTATAAGAATTAGGGAAGTCACAATGAAAACTAAAATAGCATTAGCAGTGTCTATGGCACTGTTATCGTCGGCGGCAAATGCACAAACCGTATTATCACCTACGGGTGAAACCTTGCAGTTAGATATTCAAAGTGAATTACAAGTCACTTCATTACGCGGTAACGCTGCCGGAGCTGAGGTTAAGTTTGTACCTGAAGCAGATTTAGGTGAGGGTGAATATACTTATATCGTCCGTTTACGTGATAGTTCGGTTGCTAATTACCAAGGAACTATTCCAGGATTAAAAGCGACTAGTTCACAAAGAGTGCAGGTAAACGGTACTTCAAAAGTTGCTGTGAACGGTAAACTTGATGCTTCTAAAGCTGAAGTCAAAAGTTATGTTAGTTATTTGAAAGTAAAACAGAACCGATTTTTAGCTAACGCGAGTGCGGCTATTGGCACCAATCTGCAACCATTAACGACATATCAGTATGCGTTAAACGGTATGGCGGTTCGCATGACTCAAGCTCAAGCGAAGAAAATGGCTGAGTTACCTGAGGTTGCGTTTGTTGAGCGCGAGCGCATGGAGCAAATGGAAACCGACGTCAGTCAAGCGCTTATCGGTTCTCCTAATGTATGGGATGGCAGCGCCACTGGCACTAAAGCGATGGGGGAAGGCGTGATCGTCGGTATTATCGACTCAGGTATTAACTCAGATCATGCTTCATTCGCTGATGTTGGCCAAGATGGCTATGACCACACAAACCCATTAGGTCAAGGCATCTATATTGGTGATTGTAAAACTGATTTCGCGAGCATGTGTAATGACAAGTTGATTGGAGTTCGCAGTTACTCTGAGATAACAAATAACTACGACGATGCAAAAGTGTTTGGTGACACCCCTCCAGCTAAAAATGGTGAGGATTACGGTGGGCATGGTACTCACGTTGCGAGTACCGCAGCAGGTAACATCCTAGTGAATGTGCCTTATGTGCAAGGTGAAACAGGTAAGTTAGAAAGCGATGGCATTGCGACAGGCCTTGAATTTAAACAAATCTCAGGTGTTGCACCACATGCAAACATCATAGCTTATCAAATTTGTAATCCGGGTAATGCGGGCGACACTTATTCAGGGTGTCCAAGTGCACCGATTTTAAAAGCCTTAGATGATGCGATTAAAGATGGCGTCGATGTGCTTAACTTTTCTATCAGTGGCGGTGGAAACCCGTGGAATAGTGCGACGGAACAAGGCTTTTTAGCCGCGCGTAATGCGGGGATTTTTGCTGCAGTGGCTGCGGGTAACACACGTGCCGCGACAAACACGAGCCCTGCGATTAATCAAACACCTTACTCTACGCCTAAAAATGCACCTTGGTATACTTCGGTAGCTAACTCGACTCATAACCGTGACATAGTACGCGCCGTGGAATTTAATGGTAAAAACTATCATTACACTGCTGGTTCTGGTCCGGTTCAAACTGAAGTGCTCAAAGGTGTTCCCCTTTATGCTGGCGCAATTGATGCGACCAATTTTGAAGCCTGTAAACCGTTCCCAGCAGATGCCTTTAAAGACAAGATCGCCGTTTTAAGACGCGGTGTTTGCTCATTCGATATCAAAGTGGCCGCAGCAATGGAAGCTGGCGCTAAGGGTGTGATTGTTTTCAATAGAGATGGTGAAAATAATGCGCGTCTGACTATGTCGGGGCTGGATAAATTGAATATTCCAGCGGTATTTATTGGTGATATTGATGGCTTAGAATTGATTGCTGCTATGGCGGCAAATCCTGCTCTTGAAATCACGCTGTCTCCAACCCCTAAAGTTGCCAGTAAAGAAGCGGATGTTTTATCTACCAGTTCATTGATTGGACCTAATCTGACTAACGATGTACTCGTACCCTATGTTGCTGCACCGGGCAGTGACATCTACGCTGCTTATTCCGACCAACAGTTTGGCCATGATGAAACAGGTACAGATCCTGCCGATTTCACTTTGATGTCAGGTACTTCAATGGCGAGTCCTCACGTTGCCGGTGCTGGTGCGTTACTTAAATCGCTACATAAGGATTGGACGCCAGACAACATTCGTTCTGCGCTAATGATGACGTCAACGACAGCCCAAGCCATGAAAAAAGCCGATGGTAAAACCGTTGCTGATCCGTTTGACGTAGGAGCCGGTCGTATTCGTGTTGATTTAGCGGCAAAAACGGGCTTAGTGATGGATGAAAGTGCCTTAAACTACGAGATTGCTAATCCTTCGACAGGTGGCGATCCACGTAAGCTAAACATTCCAAGCATGGCTGATTCACGTTGTATCGATACTTGTACTTGGACACGTACTGTTACTGCAACGGCTGATGGTAGCTGGACTGCAAAAGGCGTTTCCGCAACGGATAAATTCGCGTTAACTGTGACGCCAGAAAGCTTTAATCTCAAAAAAGGTGAAAGCCAAACGATTACAGTGACTGCGGATGTGACTGACGTCGGTGCAAGTTGGGGCTTTGGTAACTTAGTATTAACGTCCGATACTTTCCCAACGGCTAATATGCCGATCGTAGCTAAGATAGCTAAACGCGATTTACCTGCTTTGGTTAATGTTTCAGCCTCACGTGATGCAGATGAACGTAATTTGGCGCACTTGAAAGCGATTGATCTACCCGGTGTTGCGGCGACAGTGACTGCACTTAAATTAAGCGCTACTTATGAATCAAGTGTGAAACAGGATTCAAATACCGATAGTGCATTTGATGATTTGGCCGATGGCGTAAAAGTATTTAGCTTTAATGTTGAAGATAAAGCTTTATATTTCAATGCATCAATCGGTAATACAACCTCTCCTGACTTAGACATGTTTGTGATACTCGATAAGAAAGACGGTAGCAAGCTTTCTATCGCGGCATCTTCTGCGTTTGGCGGTTCAAAGGAAAGTGTATCCATTAAGAACCCAGTGAAGGGTGAGTATATTGTCGTTGTACAAAACTATCAGGCATCTGCAGCCGATGCGGATGATGCCTTTAGTTTGAAACAAGTAACCTTATATGATGAAGCGGGTGATAACTTAACTGCAAATCTTACGGGTGATCATAAAGATTTCAATGTCAACTTAGCATGGAAACAAGCGATGCTAGTGGGAGATGCTGGCATAGCTATGCTGACGCTGACCACCACTGATGACAAAGTCGCACCTGTTAAAATTCCGGTCGTATTTGAGCGCGTTAGTGATGACGTATTACCTCCTCTAGGCAGTACTGTTTCTGGTGAATTAACACCTGGCACCGCTAAAGTGATGAAGACACGTATTGAAGCGAACAAAACGCAAGAAACCCGTGTTTACACCCTAGAGGCGTTATTACCTGAAGGTCATGAAGTGGCTAATATTAGCCATCAAGGTGCGCAAGTGGGCAATAAGATCACTTGGACTATCGAAATGGCCTCTGCTGCTGCGGCATTAGATGTCACATTTGACTTAGTGCCACGTAAGGCGAGTCAAGGCAACATAGTGGCATTGACCAACAAAGTGAATAACGACTCGGCTGAAATCTTGAAGCAGGAGTATCAATTTGATGTTCCAGAAGTGGCGCCAGTCGCTGTGATTGAAGCTCCTGCCACTGTCCAAGAAGGTAAACCTTTGTTCATCGATGCGAGCAAGTCGTCGGATGCCAACAATGATCCTTTGACCTACAAATGGACTCAGTTAGGGGGCACCAGCTTTAACTTTGACGCTAATGCGGCCAAGCTTAATCTCGTTGCACCAAACGTGAGTGGCTCTGCTCAGACTGTTTCATTCCAACTGACAGTATCTGATAACCACGGCAATAAAGATTCAAGTGTTGTGTCTGTATCTGTGACTGAAACACCAGCCAAGAAAGATGATGGTGGTGCCTTAGGTTGGTTAAGCTTGTTGTTGCTACCTTTTGCTTTTGGTCGTCGTAAACAAGGCTAAACCCTCAGAGTAAAATCGGAAGGTTTAATGGTAAGAGAGAAGGGCTGATATTGATATCAGCCCTTTTTGTATTTGCTGGTTTGTGTTAGCGATTTGACATTAAAAAATCGACAAATGCGCGGTCTGCTTGGCTGACGGGGCGCTGCTTTTTCCATGCAATATGGAGGTTTAAAAATACCGGTGGATCGAAGGGTTTGGCTAAAATGTCATCTTTTGAGCTTATCGCCATCTCAAGTACACTGGTGATCCCAAATCCTTGGGAAACAATCTGTTTAATCAGATTAATCAAATTGGTCTCGAAGGCAATATTGGGCTTTTTGCCTAATTCTTTGGCTTGAGAGAGTATCCACTCTCGGTGGAAATAACCTGTTTTGAACATCACTAATTCATGGTCGAAAAAGTCATGTAGACTCACAGCGCTATGTTCCGCTAAAGGGTGTTCGGCACCCATGGCGATCACCATTTGCTCACGGATCAACAGCTGACTATCAAATTCGGGCTGTAGGTCTTGGGCGGTAATGATCGCAATATCCACTTCTTCCTGTTGCAACATGCGCAGTGCATCCCGTGTCCCGCCTTCAAACAGTGATAGTTTCAATTCGGGGTATTTATGCCGAAAAGCCATTAAGCGCGAGGGGAGATAGAAAGAACCCAGCATGCCCGGCACGGCAATGCGGACCTCTCCCGAGGTGAGATTGGCCATGGCGCGGATTTGCGCTTCGGCCTGTTTAACCTGTTTCAGGATCAAAGTGGCATGTTGATGCAGGACTAAACCTTCGGCCGTGAGTGTGAGCAGTTTATCATTCTTGTTGCTCGTACGATTGACTAAGGTGACGCCGAGTGCGACCTCTAAGCGCTTGATACTTTGGCTTAACGCGGGCTGAGCCATATTCAGTTTCTTGGCTGCGGCGGTAAAGCTGCCGGTATTGGCAAGGGCATCTAAATGTTTGAGTTGGCGAATATCCATTAATCGGGCTCGTACTATTTTATCAGTGGCAAGAAGTGTACTTTTGGTGCGCTATTTCTATAACAAAAATCAATGATTACGATAGATATTATCTATTATTGTTATGTTATGCCCAGTGATAATCTTTGTCTATCCTATGAGTGATACTTGGTTGAGGCTCCCGTGCAAGCCGTATTAGATACTATGATTGACAATAAACAGCGTGACACCCGATTGATGTGGGCGCTCTGCGTCGCTTCAGTGGTGGTCTATATCAACTTGTATTTAATGCAAGGCATGTTGCCGCTGATTGCGGAACATTTTGCGGTATCAGGCTCTAAAGCGACGTTAATCCTGTCGGTAACCAGTTTTTCCTTAGCCTTTTCATTGCTCTTGTATGCGGTACTGTCAGATCGTATCGGTCGACACACTCCAATCATTGTCAGCTTGTGGTTATTGGCATTGTCTAACTTACTATTAATCTGGGCGCCGGATTTTAATGGATTAGTGCTAGTACGATTGCTACAAGGTGCATTACTCGCTGCCGTACCTGCGATTGCCATGGCGTACTTTAAGGAGCAATTATCACCAAGCACTATGCTGAAAGCCGCAGGCATTTATATTATGGCGAACAGTATTGGCGGGATTGTTGGACGTCTGCTCGGTGGTTTAATGTCGCAGTTTTTATCTTGGCAAGAATCTATGTGGTTGCTGTTTCTAGTGACGTTAGCGGGGGTGGCTTTAGTGAACTATTTGCTGCCTTCACTTGCCGATGCGCAGTCGATGTCACCCAGTAACACTGAGCCTTCCTTATCAAAACGCGCCCGTTTAGCGCAAGATCTTCATGGCTTTAGTCATCATCTGACCGATGCGCAAATGCGTTTGGTCTACGCGATTGGCGGCTTGACCTTTATGATGATGGTGAATCAATTTAGCTTTATTCAACTGCATTTGATGGCTCCACCCTATGAATGGAGTCGTTTCCAAGCCACCTTGATTTTTCTGTGTTATTCCAGCGGGACTATTGCGTCGTATTTCACTGCGAAATGGCTCGCCAAATTTGGTCAACATAAATTATATCAATGGTCTTGGTGCGTGATGTTGCTCGGCAGTTTACTGACCCTGTTTGATACCACTTTGACCATTAGCTTAGGTTTTTTAATGACCGCCTGTGGGTTCTTCCTTACCCACAGTTGCTGTAATTCCTTTGTTGCAATGCGGGCCAGTCGTGATCGAGCTAAGGCGACGTCACTCTATTTATGTTGTTATTACTTAGGTGCTGCGATTGGCGGCCCTTATTTGATGATGTTTTGGCATGAGGCGCAGTGGCGCGGTGTGGTGATGGGATCGTTAACCTTATTAGCCTTGATTGCCTTAGCAATCACCCGTTTGCATTACCATCAAACTCATGTCAAACGGGCGTTGGTCTAAAGCTTAAATATGCCCTTTAGTCATCGGAATTAATGTATTGTTTGCGGTCTAAATCGTATTTACGCATTTTGTCGTAGAGGGTTTTGCGGGGCAGTTCTAGCTGCTCCATGGTCTGCTTAATACTGCCCTTGTTGTGGCTAAGTGCTTCTTCAATCAGTACCCGTTCAAAAAACTCTACCCTTTGTAGCAGGGACATACTCGAGTGCAGGCTTGGAGTATTGCCTAACGTGCCAGCAAAGGCGGCTTCTCCGCCCAGTAGCACAAAGCGTTCAGCGAGATTACGTAACTCACGCACATTGCCTGGCCAGTCGTGGGAAGTAAGTATCGCGTTTTGCTCCGCATTTAAGGCGATAAGCGCTTTGTGATAGCGTGCCGATGCGACGCGGGCAAAGTGTAAAAAGAGTAACGGAATATCTTCACGGCGATCTCTCAAGGGAGGGATGGGCACAGTCACCAGATTTAAGCGATACAACAAGTCTTGGCGGAATTCCCCAGTGTCACACAGGCTCTTTAAATCTACTTTAGTGGCGGCGATTACCCGTATATCAAGGCTGATGCTTTTGTTTGACCCTAAGCGTTCAACCTTACGGTCTTCAAGTACCCGCAGCAGTTTTACTTGCAGCGACAGTGGCGTACTTTCAATTTCATCTAAAAATAATGTACCGCCGTTGGCGTATTCAAACTTACCAATGCGCATCTTATCGACGCCAGTAAAGGCCCCCGCTTCGGCGCCAAAGAGCTCACTTTCAATCAGGTTTTCGGGGATTGCACCACAGTTGATGGCGACAAAGTTGGCTTGGCTGCGGCTGCTGTGGTCGTGTAAATAGCGGGCGACAAGTTCTTTACCTGTACCGGTTTCGCCTTCAATTAACACATCCGCAGGCGTATCTATCACTTGCGTTATGATGTGGCGCATACGGTTGATGCCGACACTGTTGCCCAAAATACGAGGGCCCGGTACGCTTTGGCTTTCGAGATCCTTTTTAAGCTTGCGGTTCTCTAAGGTCAGACTGCGTTTTTCTAAGGCGCGTTTAACTACATCGAGTATATGTTCGTTATTAAAGGGTTTTTCGAGGAAGTCGTAGGCGCCTTGTTTTAACGCATTGACTGCCATGGCTATATCACCAAAACCAGTGAGTAGCACGACGGGGAGATCGGGATCTTGCAGACGGATTTGTTGCATTAAGCTGATGCCGTCTAATTGTGGCATGTTGACATCCGATATCACCATTCCCGCCCAATCTTTATGCAGCAACTTAGCGATACCTTTGGGTTCTGTGGTGGCGAGCGCCTTAATGCCCTCCAGTTCAAATAGTTGAACGAGAACTGTGCCTATGTGCGGCTCATCGTCGATGATGAGAACAGAATAATCTTGAATTGAATTGGGCACACTCATAAAACTAACGTTCCTCGAGCAAGTAAATAGGTAAAATAATCTGGAAAATAGCGCCACCCTCTTCGGCATTGGCAACGTTAATTTGGCCTTGCATGGATTCGATAATACGTTGTGAAATCGATAAGCCTAGCCCCAGTCCGTGCCGTTCGTTGGTGGTAAAGTAGGGTTCGAAGATTTTCTCCATTTGGCTTTCACGTACACCCGGGCCTGAATCTTGGATACTGATGCAAAACTTATCCTCACTGGTCACGCGGATAATCAATTGGCGTTTAACCGATTGTTGCATAGCGACAATGGCGTTGCTCATAATGTTGACAAACACTTGTTGTAATCTAACCTTATCGCCCCAAACCTGATAGTTGCCGTTGGGTAATTGCACATCGAGTTCAACACCCTGTTTATCAATTGCAGGTTGAACTATGGTCAGGGCTTGCTTGATACAGCGGCCAATATCGGTTGCGCTATCAGCGCCTTGGCTCTTGCGGGTAAAGCTTTTAAATTGCCCAACAATATCGGCTAATCTGTCGGTAAGTTCAATAATAATCTTGATATTATCCAGTGCCTTATCTTGCATATCACGGGCGAGAAAAGTTTGGGTATTTTGGGCATAGCTGCGAAGTGCCGCGAGTGGTTGATTGAGTTCATGGTTAATACTGGCGGATAAACTTCCGATCACTGTCAGTTTTGCCGCTTGGATCAGTTCATCTTGAGTATCTTTGAGCTGATTGTTAGCCTGTTGTAAGTCCTGAGTACGTTCTTCAACTCGCTGTTCTAACAGGCTTTGTGCTAGTTGCATTCGGTGTAGATTGCGACGGCGCTCGGCGTTAAATAGGATGCTGAGTGCCAGCAAAAGATAAATACTGGCTGACAGTAACATCAGCGCGGGCAAAGAGGTCAGTAAAGGTTTGATTGGCGCTAAGATGTGTACTCGCCAGCCTGCCTTAGCCATTGATTGGTGGATGTCCATGTATTGTTCATGGTCTGTACCCGTTTGCAGTTGGTAGAGCATAGCTTGACTACCACTTTCATAGGGCGGCTTCATCAACAACTCTCCTATGGGACGTTCTGCATAGCGTTTAGAGGCATTAAGGGCATATTGCTTGGCTTGGGTAAGCGGGGTTAATGACTTTAACCGCCATTCATCGATACTGGAAATAAAGACGATATCTTCAGGATCACTGATAAGGAACTGATACTGCCCCGCAATTGCGATACTGGTACTTTGTTGCTCTATGTCGGCAATGTTAACTTTGACTATGATGGCCCCAAGTATGCCTTTACCACCTTGTTGATAAATAGGGTAAGAGAAATAAAATCCGCGCTTATCTGAGCTGGTACCCACTGCGTAATAACGGCCTAGATTGCCCGAGATAGCATCTGTGTAATAGGGTCTAAAGGAGTAGTCCTTGCCAATAAAGGAAAAACTTTGTTGCCAGTTACTGGCGGCAATGGCGATACCTAAGGCATCAATCAGATAGATATCGGATGCTTCGGTGACATGCTGAATTTCTTCGAGATATAAATTAAGCTCTTGGACTTTATCAGGATTCTGCTGGTCGTTCAGGACATTGGCGAGCATTGGGTTAGTCGAGAGCACGTGGGGAATACTTTCGTAGCGCGATAGTGCACCATCGAGAAAACTGACTAATTCCTTTAGTTGTTTCTCCGATTGCTTTTGGATCTCGATTTTACCTTGATGCAAATGCACCCAGTAGGTCAGTTTGAGGGTTGCAAATAGGCCTGCAAGTAACACAACGGTCAGAAAGAGGCGTTTCTTGGCCTTAGGCGTCATGGGCAACATGGTGGTTATCCTGATAAAGCAACGGGATCAATAACTGATACTGCGCATAATAAAACAAAGCGAGCCTGACTAGGCTCGCTTAAAATCTATCTGTAATCAAGGGGTAATCTCACAACCTTGAATTGCAGACTAATATCCACGCATCGAATCCAACCATTCAGGTAAGAAGAGTGAAATCTGTGGTACGTAAGTAATCAGGGCTAAGAAGGCTAGCATCACGAGTAACCAAGGCAGAACCGACTGAATCACCCAACCAATACTGCGCCCCGTGATCCCCGCGGTGACAAAGAGATTGAGTCCCACCGGCGGCGTTAGCATACCGATCTCCATGTTCACGACCATGATGATACCTAAGTGGATAGGATCTATGCCTAATTGCGTTGCAATAGGGAACAGAATTGGCGCCATAATGAGTACAATCGCCGATGGCTCCATAAAGTTACCGGCAGCAAGCAACAGTAAGTTAACGATGATCAGGAATCCCCAGGCGGGTAAACCCATGCTAACAATATACTCAGCAATAATGTGAGGGATACGTTCTGTGGTTAATACATGCGCAAATAGCATAGCGTTAGCTATGATAAACAGCAGCATGATACTGACCTTAGCACCATCGCGCACAACATGACGTATGTCTTTGTCGATAGGCGTTTTAATCAGTCCTAAGAACATATGACCTAAGTTACGCGCAGTTGCTTTGGCTAAGTTTTCACCTTGATTACGCCATGCCACGTCTTTTAATGGTCCGATATCACGGTAGCCAAATACCGCAATAAGGTAAGCATATACACAAGCCACAGCTGATGCTTCGGTTGGGCTAGCGACGCCACCATAGATAGAGCCTAATACGATAAAGATGAGTGCTAATCCACCCATTGCCTTGGCACTTGAAATCCCCAGTTGTTTAACGCCAGGAAAAGGACGTGAGGGCAAGTTTTTAAAGCGGGCAACGATATAAATGACGATCATCAATATAAATCCCATCATTAAACCTGGGATTAAGCCTGCCATAAACATTTTTGCAGCCGACACTTCAGTTGCTGCGGCATACACTAACATGACGATTGAAGGTGGGATCAAAATCCCGAGAGTGCCAGAGGTCGTGATCACGCCTGCAGCAAATTTTTCGGGATAACCTGCTTTTACCATGCCGACTATGACGATAGAACCAATTGCCGCAACAGTCGCAGGAGATGATCCAGAAACCGCAGCAAACAGCATACACGCCATAACGGATGCCATTGCTAATCCACCACGGACATGTCCAATACTGTCCATGGCAAAATCGATAATCCGTCTAGCGACACCACCCGTTGATAGGAAGGCGGATGACAGAATAAAGAAGGGGATAGCGAGTAAAGTGTAATGCTCTGATGAAGACTCATACAGCTTGAGTGCAACTGAAGCTAAGGAGTCATTCGAGAACAATAAAATCGTCAGCATGCTGGAAAAACCTAATGCGATAGCGATAGGCATACCGAGAAACATACATACGAATAGGGCGGTAAATAGGGTTGCAATAGCCATTATTTAGCCTCCTTTTGGTCAGAGACTGGATCTACTTTAGCGTTTTTAGCGCTCTCATCGATTAAATGCATACTTTCTTTCGCTTCATCGGCAAATTGGAAGCCTGAGACTTGGTCACGCAGAATGGCGATAAAGAGTTCGACGAAACGCCAAGTCAACATAAAAAAGCCAATGATTAAAATACTTTGAGATAACCAAATCGGTATTGCGCCATCTTCAATATCTATTTTTAAAGTGTTCCAAGCAAAATCTGGATCGAGGCTTTTTAATATAAATTGTGGGAAATGAATGTCTTCCATAGGCAAACCGATTTGATACATCTGGCTTAAGTAATCCCAACTGCCTTTTAAAAAGAGTCCGCAATAGACGATACAAACAAAGGCGGTAATAAGAGATACTATCTTTTTAGCCTTTGGCGCTAAATTTTTAACAAACGCATCGACACCAATATGGGCACCGACTTTAACCCCATAGGACATACCAAATAACACAAACCAACCGCAAAAGGTTAATGTAAGTTCTTGGATCCAAAGAAAACCCGTGTTGAAGAAGAAGCGAGCGACGACTTCTGAAAACACTAACAGCGTCATCAGAGTGATCAATAAATTGAGCACACCTTCTTCAATATAACCAAATATTCGCGATATCACAGCCATAATCCCCTCGCTGAAATGGCCGCTTAAGCTCGGTTGAGCTTAAGCGGCTATCATCATCATCATCATTATTATTTATTTGCAGCTACAGCAGCATCAATCACATCTTTACCGATTTGATCTTCAAACTTAGCCCAAACAGGTTTCATTACCTCAACCCATTTTTGACGTTCAGCAGGAGACAGAGTTACTAACTGTGAACGTTTAGAATCAAGGATTAACTGTTTGTCTTCATTGTCTTTTTCAGCGGCAATCTTGTTACCTAATGCGATAGATTCGTCTAAAGCTTCTTTGATGATCTTACGTTTGTCAGCAGGTAGACCTTTCCAGAAAGTGTCAGAGGTCACGACCATATAGTCGAGAACACCGTGATTACTTTCAGTGATTTGGCTTTGCACTTCATAGAACTTTTGTGAATAAGTATTTGACCAAGTGTTTTCTTGACCATCGATAGCGCGGGTTTGAAGTAGGGTAAATACTTCAGAGAAAGGTTTTTTCACAGGGATTGCACCAACAGCATCAAACTGGGCTGCTAGAACATCAGATGCCATAACGCGGAATTTCAAGCCTTTTGCATCAGCAGGATTTTTAAGTGGTGTGTTAGATGAGAACTGTTTCATACCATTGTGTAAATAACCCAGACCGACAATTCCTTTACGGCTCATGGAGTTCAGTAATGTTTGACCAGCTTCACCTTGTTGGAAACGGTTCACGGCATCCATATCATTGAATAGGAAAGGTAAATCGAATATTTGTAGACGTTTAGTGTAACGCTCAAACTTTGAGAGTGAAGGCGCGACAAATTGTACGTCGTTTAACAGCAGTGCCGCTAGTTCGTTGTTATCCCCAAATAACTGTGAGCTAGGAAATACACTGACTTTGTATTCACCTGGTAAACGTTGTTCAACGAGTTCTTTAAATTTAAGTGCCATTTGGCCTTTAGGTGTGTTTTCTGCCACAACGTGCGAAAACTTAATTTCAATCGGTTCTGCAAATACGTTAAAACTGGTCGCAAATACGGAGGCAACAGCGAGCATTTTGACTAAGGTTTTGAGTGGACGGGTCAATCCAGTTTGTTGATTCAATATCATCTTGAGTTCCTTTTTCTGTTGTTAGGATTTGTCCTCAGTCTTGGTTAGTTTGTTACCAAGTTTGAGTAGGAATACAGCCTTGATTTCCCTGAGGTCTGTCTTACTAAAGGCAAATACCACGCCAACTTACACTGGCTTCTGTAAGTGTTTGGTTACTAAAGTGTAGTTCATTTGATGTTTGTCACACTTTTAGTTTGGTGGGTGAGATCTCGCTCACAGTGATTTTGTGTTTGGGTGGAAACCCACCCATAGTGAAGAGCGGCCCCAAATTGACGGCTCTTGTCGTTGCAGATAAATTAAACAAACTTAGTTATTTTGAGATCAAAAAAAGCCGTAAAAGTATGCGATATAACGACAAATATTGTGGTGGGTTGCTTTAGGAGAAGAAGTGTAGGTGAGATGTGAAGTCTATGGAGGTTAAGTCGATAGCTATCGTAGTCAATCAAGACACAATTCATTTGATGCTGTTAGTCATCCTCTAAAAGAATACGTTTAAGGATAGCATCGCTAGGTAACAAGGCTAAATGGCCTTGTTCATCAAAGTACCAACCGGTAATAAAGCCTTTTTGGCGCATGCTGACGAGATTATGCATGACTTCCCGCGCTTCTTTTAGAGCTGTTTGCTCATCGCAGGCGTGGGTATGCTTTAAATAAGTGGCGATATTGGCAAGAGAAGCGGATTGACTGACGCTGGCCATAATGTAGATCTCCAAAAATGCTAAAGCAGAATGAAATCAGGCTGAGTGTCGATAGTGCTTAGTATTTAACGAAATATAAAATGCCGAACAGTACAATTTATCACTCGCTGATTGAGATCAAGCATAGTTGAGTGAGCACGTGGGTAAAGTTTATTGGGGGAGAAATATGGTGGTCGCTACTGGGCTCGAACCAGTGACCCCCTCCTTGTAAGGGAGGTGCTCTCCCAGCTGAGCTAAGCGACCTGGGATATAACGTGTGTGTTGCAGAATATGGTGGTCGCTACTGGGCTCGAACCAGTGACCCCCTCCTTGTAAGGGAGGTGCTCTCCCAGCTGAGCTAAGCGACCTGGGATATAACATGTGTATTGCAGAATGTGGTGGTCGCTACTGGGCTCGAACCAGTGACCCCCTCCTTGTAAGGGAGGTGCTCTCCCAGCTGAGCTAAGCGACCTGGGCATTCTTAAACTACACAATTTTTAAGTCATTTTTCACTAAAGAATGGTGGTCGCTACTGGGCTCGAACCAGTGACCCCCTCCTTGTAAGGGAGGTGCTCTCCCAGCTGAGCTAAGCGACCTGGGAATGACTTTTACACATTAATACATTAAGTTATATGGTGGTCGCTACTGGGCTCGAACCAGTGACCCCCTCCTTGTAAGGGAGGTGCTCTCCCAGCTGAGCTAAGCGACCTGGGATATAACATTTTGTATGCCATAATTTCTTTGTAGAAAATATGGTGGTCGATACTGGGCTCGAACCAGTGACCCCCTCCTTGTAAGGGAGGTGCTCTCCCAGCTGAGCTAATCGACCTCGCTGTGTGGAGCCGTATTATAGGGAGGTTCGATCTAGTGTCAACGCTTTTTAGTGAAAAAAGCATTGGTCGCGCTATTTTTGTCCACATTGGCTTAATGCTAATCACGCCGCCGATCAAAGTGTTATTTAATTCGCCAGTCAATGGTACGTAATTTGGACGCTCGCGATTAAATACGAGTTGAACTCATCCCATTCACCGGATTTTTTTGTGGTAAAAGTGCTGAGGAAGTGAGTGATTTATAAAAATTAGCGCACTACGCACTAATAGTATGAGTGCATTGATAGTGTATAGATGCGCGTGTTCGATGGCGCAGATATTTATAATCGAAGGAATATAGGTGTAGAGATTTAGGGGTTGGAATATAAAGCCTGAAAAATCATCTCAAGTGTTAGCATTCATCAATGGTGGCGATAGCAATAGTGCCACCTTTATATATCGCTTTATATTGGCTTCCCTATAAAAGGGAGGGATTCGCGACACGATTTAACCAGATAAGTGATACTGTGAAGCTTGTCCCATTTGCAGCGCCTGCTTTGACTGTTAGAATAAGCCCACTTTTTTTATCGTGATTGTCTTTATCTAGACGACTTTATATAGGTTAGTGTCCCATTATGACAACTAAGACGCGTTTTGCCCCTAGTCCTACCGGTTTCTTGCATGTTGGTGGTGCCCGTACTGCACTTTATTCTTGGTTACAAGCCCGTGCAAATAACGGTGAGTTTGTATTACGTATTGAAGACACTGATATTGAGCGTTCGACTCAAGCCGCTTGCGATGCGATTTTAGAAGGCATGAACTGGCTAGGTTTGACATGGGACGAGGGCCCATATTACCAAACTAAGCGTTTTGACCGTTATAACGAAATCATTGCTCAAATGTTAGAAAAGGGCACAGCGTATAAATGTTACTGTTCACGTGAGCGAATCGATGCCTTAAGAGAATCACAGGCCGCTAACGGTGAAGCACAAAAGTATGATGGTTGCTGTCGCGACTTACCCGCTCGCGAGACTGATGAACCATTTGTGGTGCGTTTTAAAAATCCAATCGGTGGTTCAGTGGTATTTGATGACCATGTTCGTGGTCGGATTGAATTTTCTAACGAGGCATTAGATGACTTGATCATCGCCCGTACCGACGGCGTGCCAACCTATAACTTCTGTGTGGTGGTTGACGATTGGGATATGGGGATCACTTGTGTGGTGCGTGGTGAAGATCATATCAACAATACCCCGCGTCAAATCAACATTCTTAAAGCATTAGGGGCGCCGATCCCAGAATATGCACACGTATCTATGATTCTAGGTGATGACGGCGCTAAGTTGTCTAAGCGCCATGGCGCTGTTAGCGTAATGCAGTACCGTGACGATGGCTATTTACCAGAAGCACTGCTGAACTATTTAGTGCGTTTAGGTTGGTCACATGGCGACCAAGAGATTTTTTCATTAGAAGAAATGAAGCAATTCTTTAAGTTGAGTGACATCAACAAAGCCGCTTCTGCTTTTAATACCGATAAACTGGTGTGGTTGAACCAACACTATATAAAGAGCCTAGATCCAGAATATGTGGCAACACACTTACAATGGCACATGGACGATCAAAAAATTGATCTGTCAAATGGCCCTGCATTAGCTGAAGTGGTCACTGCATTAGCTGAGCGCGCTAAGACTCTAAAAGAGTTAGCCGCATCTAGCCGCTATTTCTATGAAGATTTTGCTGAGTTTGATGAAGCACAGGCGAAAAAGCATTTACGCGGTGTTGCGTTAGAGCCATTGCAACTGGTGCAACAGAAATTATCGGCATTAACTGAGTGGACAGCTGAAGCTATTCATCAGGCAATTGAAGATACTGCGACTGAATTAGATGTGGGTATGGGTAAGGTCGGTATGCCTTTACGTGTTGCAGTAACAGGGGCAGGGCAGTCTCCAGGCTTAGATATCACACTATTTTTAATTGGAAGAAGCCGTTCTGAGCAAAGAATATCCAAAGCGATTGAATTTGTAGCAGATAGAATAAATTCCTAAAAAAACGAGTTGACACTTTTAGGTGCGCTGCATAGAATGCGCCACGCAGTTGAGACACAGTCGAGCAAATGCTTGCGGTGCACTTAAATGTAGTTCGATAGGTTTGGGGTTATAGCTCAGCTGGGAGAGCGCTTGCATGGCATGCAAGAGGTCCACGGTTCGATCCCGTGTAGCTCCACCAAACTTACCGTAGATGTTAAACGGGAACCTTTTCTAGTGAAAAGTTCAAATTAATATGTCCAGGGTCCCCTTCGTCTAGAGGCCTAGGACACCGCCCTTTCACGGCGGTAACAGGGGTTCGAATCCCCTAGGGGATACCAAATATTGGTTCCTAGCAAATAACTAACGTGTTGTTTGGTAAGAACAAAATCTAAATTTCTGCTGATACATATACTGCTAAAGTTAGCTGTGTTGACAAAAATTTGGGGCTATAGCTCAGCTGGGAGAGCGCTTGCATGGCATGCAAGAGGTCCACGGTTCGATCCCGTGTAGCTCCACCAATTTACTGCCTTATTAAGCAGAAACGAAAGTTTAAATTAATACACCCAAGGCACACTTTGCTACCTAGAAGAGTGCCTATGATACCGTAGATGTTAAACGGGAACGTTAAGTTCAAATTAATATGTCCGGGTCCCCTTCGTCTAGAGGCCTAGGACACCGCCCTTTCACGGCGGTAACAGGGGTTCGAATCCCCTAGGGGATACCACATTTTGGTTCCTAGCAAATAACTAACGTGTTGTTTGGTAAGAACAAGGCATTTGCTTCCTAGCCTACTGAAGCGAATGTGTTACAAAGCTCGGTTACGAGTTAAAACATAAGTCCGGGTCCCCTTCGTCTAGAGGCCTAGGACACCGCCCTTTCACGGCGGTAACAGGGGTTCGAATCCCCTAGGGGATACCATCTATATTTTATAGAGAGTGGTTCCTAGCAAATAACTAACGAGTTGTTTGGTAAGAACAAGGCATTTGCTTCCTAGCCTACTGAAGTGAATGTGTTACAAAACTCGGTTACGAGTTAAATCATAAGTCCGGGTCCCCTTCGTCTAGAGGCCTAGGACACCGCCCTTTCACGGCGGTAACAGGGGTTCGAATCCCCTAGGGGATACCACATTTTGGTTCCTAGCAAATAACTAACGAGTTTTTTGGTAAGAACAAGGCATTTGCTTCCTAGCCTACTGAAGTGAATGTGTTACAAAGCTCGGTTACGAGTTAAATCATAAGTCCGGGTCCCCTTCGTCTAGAGGCCTAGGACACCGCCCTTTCACGGCGGTAACAGGGGTTCGAATCCCCTAGGGGATACCAATTTTAATCAAGGTTTATCGAAACTTTGATTAAAGACAATAAACCACCTCAAGGTGGTTTTTTTGTGTCTAAATTTTGAGTATTAAATTGAGATCTCCCCGATTCATTTACGAGTCATACGCCGAAGCCGAATTTACCCACCAATTCAAACCACCTAAATAAATGATGCTTCGAGAGGCTTACTTCGTGTGGTGAAGTCATTCTGTTCAATCGTGTGATAAGAATTATTTAAGTGTTTTCCTGCTTAACCTTGCGCTAACCCATGGCTAAAACTTACCTTTCGGATTATTCAGTGTGTTGGCACTTTGAATGCTGCCACTTTCAATACTGATAAGTTGAATCGTTAATTGCGATTTATCTCATGCTTCCAATCGCTAAACGAGCGCAATTTGAAGTGAGCCGTTCTCACGGTCGCCATTGTAATAGCTGAATAGTGTATCGTTGCGGTGAATATGCGGGCGAGTGTAAGAGTGAAGCTATGTGGGAAGAGGGCAGAATTAGGTGGAAACTTATTTGAGATAAAAAAGGCGACACTCACTGCTGAGTGTCGACTTTCGTCATCTCACCTTTGGCTTAGTCTACACCTAAGAATCCACCGGTTTGGTGGGCCCATAATTGAGCATAAATACCGCCTGCGGCGATGAGTTCATGGTGCGTGCCTTGCTCAACGACTCGGCCTTGATCTAATACAATTAACCTGTCCATCGCGGCAATAGTCGAAAGTCGATGGGCAATCGCGATCACTGTCTTGCCTTGCATTAATTCATACAAACTTTCTTGAATAGCAGCTTCGACTTCGGAATCTAGTGCAGATGTGGCTTCATCAAGCAGTAAAATGGGCGCATTTTTCAATAAAACCCGCGCGATGGCGATACGCTGTCTTTGGCCACCAGAGAGTTTTACGCCGCGTTCACCCACTTGGGCATCTAAGCCATGATTACCGTTAGGATCACTGAGTTCCTGAATAAAGTCATAGGCTTGAGCTTGTTTAATCGCGCGATCAAGTTGCTCTTCACTGGCACTGGGATTGCCGTAAAGAATATTCTCGCGGATGGTGCGGTGCAAGAGGGAGGTATCTTGGGTCACCATGCCAATTTGCGAACGCAGTGAATCTTGCATAACCATCTTGATGTCTTGATCATCGATATTAATCTGACCTTTTTCAACATCGTAGAATCGCATTAGTAGATTCACTAGGGTCGATTTACCCGCGCCAGAACGCCCCACTAAGCCAACTTTTTCACCTGCTTTAATATTCAAATTCAGATCTTCAATCACGGCAGTCTGCTCACCGTAATGGAAACACACTTGGTTGAAATCAATCTTGCCATGATTGACGACCAGCGCCTTGGCGTTTGGCTCATCTTGGATGATCGTTGTTTTCGATAAGGTGTTCATTCCATCGGTAACCGTGCCGATATTTTCGAATAACGAACTGATTTCCCACATTATCCACTGTGACATGCCGTTTAAGCGCAGTGCTAAACTGACCGCAATGGCGATGGCGCCGACCGTGATTGCGCTATCGGTCCATAGGGCTATCGATACTGCTGCAATACTAAAGGCCAACAGATAGTTGATGATTTGCACACTGACGCTGATGCCCGTCACTAAGCGCATTTGGCGATAAACCGTGTCTAAAAATATCCGCATACTGGATTTGGCGTATTCGGCTTCTTTCTGTGTGTGGGCGAATAGCTTCACTGTGGTGATATTGGTATAGCTGTCGACGATACGGCCTGTCATGGTGGAGCGCGCATCGGCTTGCTCGGTAGAGACACTTTTTAGTCTAGGCACAAAGTACCATTGCAGACCAACATACAGTGCAAGCCAGACGAGCATAGGTATGACTAAGCGCAGATCAGCGCTGGCAATCATCACCAGCATAGAGGTGAAATACACTAAAATGTATACCAACACATCGAGCAATTTCATCACAGTTTCGCGCACGGCTAAGGAGGTTTGCATCACTTTCGTGGCGATTCTGCCAGCAAAATCATCTTGATAAAACGATACACTTTGTTTTAGCAAATAACGGTGTGCAAGCCAGCGGATCGACATAGGATAATTGCCGAGCAAGGTTTGATGCATGATAAGCGCATGCAGTAATACCAATATTGGCATCACAATTATCACCATACCTCCCATCAGCATTAAGGTCGTGCCTTCGTCTTGGAATAAGGTTTCGGGATTTTTTTTCACCAGCCAATCCACTAATTGGCCCATGAATCCGAACAGTGACACTTCAAGCATGGCCAGCATGGCGGTCAGCACTGACATTAAGATCAGCGGCAGTTCGTAGCCCTTAGTGTAGTGGCGACAAAAAGCATAAACCCCAGTGGGTGGTTTAGTCGGTTCATCATCGGGGAGGGCTTCAACCCAAGATTCAAATCGTTTAAACATGAATTAACTCTATGGTGAGATAAAAAATAGTCGCGTATAGCATATAGGATTTCATTCCCTAAAAGCATTGAAATGATTGAGTTCCGTTTTCCGCTAGTGCTACATGCTAGTTTTACGTAAAGTAATGAACAAGAAATTAATTGTGAGCGAATATTGTCGGGCGTGATGAAAAATGAGTACAGATAGAGCGTCTGAGAGTGCGATTAAGCGTGATGAAATAGACTCAGTGCATTCACTGGAGTCCAGTGCGGGGCAACTTTCTGCGTCTATTTGCCGTGAGGCGAGGATGAGCCGCGATCCGCGTTTTGATGGTAAGTTTTTTGTGGGCGTATTAACGACGGGCATTTATTGCCGTACCGTGTGTCCCGCCGTCGCGCCAAAAGAGCAGAATGTGCGTTATTTTGGTTCGGCCGTGAAAGCCGCACAGGCTGGATTACGCCCGTGTTTGCGTTGTCGGCCCGACAGTGCGCCAGGTTCAAATCCGTGGAAAGGCACTGGCACAACGTTGGCGAGGGCCATTAGTTTAATTGAAGCGGGCGCATTAGCGGGGAAATCATCGGGAGAGCCAGCCTCGACTGTGACACAATTGGCTGACAGATTAGGGATAAGCAGTCGTTATCTCAATAAGCTCTTTACCGAAGGTTTTGGCACTTCGCCTAAACAATATGCCTTATACCGGCAGTTACTGTTTGCAAAACAACTGCTACATCAAACCCAATTACCTATCACCCAAGTCGCGTTGGCGGCGGGTTTTAACAGTATTCGCCGTTTCAATGAGGCATTTAAGCAAACCTTACAATTGACGCCAACGCAATTAAGAAAGACCGCTTTAACTAAGGCGGCAAAGGAGCAGGATATTGATTCATCAACAGGATTCGGTGAAATTGATACTTTGGGTGAATTTGTGCCGCACTATGGATTAACCCTATATCAATACTATCGACCCCCATTGGATTGGGCATCGCAGCTGGCATTTTATCGCTTACGTGCGGTGACGGGGATGGAATGGTTCACGCCGCAAGTCAGTCATCCACAAGCGAGCGATGCAGTTCAGATTGCAGATGAAACGAACCTTGCCGCTGAAGCCAAAGCTGATGATAACGGGCTCGAATATGGTCGCTGTTTTGCCATAGGCAAGATGCGCGGCACAGTGCAAATTATCCATGAGCCTAAGCTGAATCGCTTCAAACTTGCGATTGCTTTGACCGAAGATTCCGCCGTTGATGAGCTGCAATTGCTGGTCACTGAGGTGCGACGCATTTTAGATCTCGATGCGGATATGCAGCAGATTGAGCAAGGTTTAAGTACGCTGCCGAGTTTAGGTTTAATGCCGTTTTCGGGATTGCGCATTCCTGGCGCAGGATCTTTGTTTGAAGCGGTTTGCCGCGCGATCTTGGGTCAGCAAGTGACTGTCGTGCAGGCGACTAAGCTACTGAATATATTGGTTGAAGCCTATGGTGAGCGCTTTAGTCTCAATGGTTGCGAGTATCGTTTATTTCCTACACCTGAGGCCATTCGTGAGGCGAGTCTAACTGAGCTAAAAATGCCCGGCGCTCGTAAGTTAGCCCTCAATGCGCTCGCGGCGTTTATCTGTGATCATCCTGAGGCGAGTGTCGAGGATTGGCTCAGCGTTAAGGGCATAGGTCCTTGGACAATCGCGTATGCTAAGCTCCGCGGTTTGGGCGATCCCAATGTGTTTTTGCATACCGATTTGATTGTTAAAAAGCATTTATTGGCCTTATATATCAAGAACAATAAGTTAGATGAAACGGCAGCAGCGGCAGTGAGCTATCCCAAATTGTGCGAGCAGCTGAGTCAACAAATTGCCCCGTGGGGCAGTTACTTAACCTTTCAGCTCTGGCATCAATAACCATCAAGCCGCCTTATATTGAACTGCCAGTTTAAAAAGATGAGTTAGCAGTTCAGTTAAGTACCAAATTAAGATCAAACAAAGAGCAAACGAAGAGACAGATTATGAAACATGCAATTCGTCAATTGAGCCAAGCGCCAAGCATTGCAGAATATCAACCCTGCGCCGTGGATACGTTTGTCAGTCCTGCCGGAATATTACAGTTAAATGCCAATGCCTATGGGCTGAGCCATTTAACCGTTGTCGGCTCGGATCGCACTGAGATTACGCTTGCCAAGGCGAGTGAGGATGCCCTCAATCAAGCTAAGGCGCATATTCGCGAAACTCAGACGCAGCTTGCGAATTACTTTGCGGGTGAGCGGGTTGAATTTGATTTAAAGCTCGCGCCCAAGGGCACTGAATTTCAGCGCGACGTATGGCAAGCCTTGCTCAATTTAGATTACGGCCAGAGCTGCAGTTATGGGCAGATTGCCGAGCAAATCGGTCGGCCTAAGGCAGTGCGCGCCGTGGGCGCGGCCAATGGCGCCAATCCCATTGCGATTATTGTGCCTTGCCATAGAGTAATAGGCAAAAATGGCAAGTTAACGGGTTACGCCTACGGGCTTGCGATGAAACAGCAGTTGTTAACGCTGGAAACTGACAAGCACTGCCTCGATATTTAAGCTAGAATAGCCGCCTATTAAGATATTGGTGAGCAGTTAAACTTTCTATGACTCAGGCTTCTTCCTCTGCGGCAAGCTTTGCCCAACTCGGCATTATTGCACCTTTGCTAAATCGACTAACCGAATTAGCGTATGTTTCGCCCACACCAGTACAGGCGGCGACGATTCCCGCTGTGCTCGCTGGGCGGGATGTGTTAGCCGGCGCCAATACGGGCTCGGGTAAAACGGCAGCCTTTGCCGTGCCGCTGTTGCAGCAACTTGTTGAAGCAAAAACAGACGATAAGACAGGCGCTTATGTTCGTTGTTTGGTCTTAGTACCAACCCGTGAATTAGCCCAGCAAGTCGCAGACAGCTTTTTGTCCTATGCTTCGCATTTGAATGGCAAGCTAAAAATTGTCGCCGCGTTTGGCGGTGTGTCAGTCAATGCGCAAATGCAGAGCCTACGCGCTGGTGCTGACGTATTAGTGGCAACGCCGGGTCGTTTGTTAGATCTGTTGTCCAGCAATGCCATCAAACTTAACCGCGTTAGTGCCTTAGTGCTCGATGAAGCCGACCGCATGTTAAGCCTTGGTTTTACAGAAGAATTAGCCCAAGTACTCGATGCGTTGCCCGTCAAGAAACAAACCTTATTATTCTCAGCGACATTCCCTGAAGAAGTCCGCGAATTAACGGCAAAACTGCTGAATGATCCGCTTGAATATCAATTTCAAAGTGAACAAGAAAGCACGATTCATCAACGGGTGATTACCGTTAATCGTCCGATGAAAACCGCATTATTGGCGCATCTGATTAAAGAACATCAGTGGTCACAGGCGTTGATTTTTGTGAGTGCCAAAAATACCTGTAATCATTTAGCGCAAAAATTGTCTAAACGTGGGATCAGTGCCGAAGTGTTCCATGGCGATAAAGCCCAAGGCGCACGTACGCGAGTGCTCGATGGGTTTAAAAATGGTGAGATCAGTGTGTTAATCGCCACTGACATTGCCGCCCGTGGTATCGATATCGATAAACTGCCTGTGGTGATCAACTTTGATTTACCAAGAAGCCCAGCGGATTATATGCATCGCATTGGCCGTAGTGGCCGCGCCGGTGAAGCGGGCTTAGCTGTGACCTTGATTTCCCATGAGGATTATCACCACTTTGGCGTGATAGAGAAAAAGAACAAGCTTAAGTTAGTGCGTGAGCAAATTGTCGGTTTTGAAGCCGATGACGAAATGCCAGCCGAACTGTTAGAACAAGCTAAACCTGTCGCCAAGCCCGAAGGTTCGGGTAAAAAAAAACGTAAACAGTTACCGCCTGCCAATGCTGAATTTTGGGGTAAAAAATCTTAAGTCGTTGGAAACAAGCTATTCTTAGCTTATCTCTGGCGTTCCTTGTCATCTCACTTGTCGTAGGTAAGGTTTATGCAACACTTATTCTGGTTAGTTGAAGGTAAAGTCGCAGGGCGCAGTGGTCCCAATAAAGATCCTTGGGATTTGCAGGCGCTTAAAGAGGCCGGTATTGGTGCCATTCTATCGGTCAATGGGGGCGAAGGCTGTGAGCCTAGCACCTTTAAAAAGCTCGATTTACGTTACGAATGTATTCCCTTTTCGCGCAATGTGCCGCCCCAAGATGGGGATGTGGCGATTTGTGTCGCTCAATTGCCCAAGGCATTAGCTTTTATTCAGCAGTGTGAAGCCGATGGATTACCTGTGGTGATCCATTGCCGCTCGGGTAAGGATCGCACCAGTCTTATCATGGCCTATTACTTGATGGTCAATGGTGCAGCGCCATTACATGCGGTGAGCCAAGTTCGTAATATTCGCGATATTGCTTTTACTGCCGAAGGTTGGGATCAATTCGCCTTTGATGTCTTGTATGCATTGCAAGACTAAGCACTTGTCGGCGATTGGCATCGAACCTATTAATAAATAGGTAATAATAGTTTCATTCGTTTGACCTTAGTCATCAAAATTTTACTGTGTTAAGGTTAAGCTATCCGAAGGTTGTTTTTAGTGAGTTATTTATCTAATTATGAAAAGTAAGGCAAGTCAGTCACAGGGATTACTACTGTTTCGGTTATCACAGACTCAAGTGTTTGCCTTAGGCACGTTGAAAGTGCGTGAGCTGGTGCCGTACACACAGCTAAGCAAAATTCCCCAATCTCATCCGACGATTCTTGGCGCTTCAACGATTCGTGGCCATACGATTCCTATCATCGATATGGCGGCTGCGATTGGCTATCGGCCGATAGCCCCTGAAGAGCGCGAAAAATGCTACATCATCATCACTGACTGTCAGCGGATGATCATTGGCTTTTTAGTGCGCGGTATCGATAAGATTATTGAATGTAATTGGCGCGATATTGAGGCGCCTTCTGCCAATTTGGGCAAGAATGCTTACTTGACTGGCGTGACTCGTTTTGAGGACCAGTTAGTACAATTGCTCGATGTTGAGTTATTGCTGTCGAAAATTTTCCCGAATAACCCACAGGCAAATCGGGCAATCTTGACCGATGTGCAGCGTGAGAAACTCAAACCCATGAATATCCTGTTAGTGGATGATTCTAAGGTGGCACGTAAGCAGTTATCCGACGCCCTTGATATGATCAACATCCCTTATCGAGTGACCGCCGACGGTAAAGAAGCCTTAGTCATGATGGAACAAGCGGCACTAGAGCATCATCCCATAGATATTCTGGTGAGTGATATCGAGATGCCGGGACTAGATGGTTACGAACTGGCATTTGAGGTGCGTGATAATCCACTGACTGCCAAGGCCTACATCATTTTACACACGTCTTTATCCAGCGAAATAAGCGTGAGTCAGGCCCACCAAGTGGGGGCAAATGAAGCGCTGACTAAGTTCGATGCCCACGAGTTGATTGATGCCATGTTGCGTGGTGCCGATTTAGCCATGAAGCAGCGCCAATAAGGCGCTTGTTAGTTTTTTGTATGCTTTTTGCGGGACAAGGGTAATTTAGTTAGCTTATTTCCCCGCAAAACTAGACAAGTCTAGTTACATCCTATAAAAACCTTATTGGCCTCATTTCCGAAGGTGCGCGTTGGGGATCTCAACCGAAATATAATAACGACAGGTTAAACCATGAAACAAGAATCATCATTATTAGCTAAGTTGGCTAATGGCAGTCTCGTATTACAAATCTTATTAGGGATTATCGCTGGTGTGGTGTTAGCGAGTTTTTCACCCGATAGCGCAAAAGATATCGCCTTCTTAGGCAGTTTATTCGTTGGAGCATTAAAAGCGATTGCTCCAATACTGGTATTTATCTTAGTAGCATCATCGATTGCCAATCAAAAGAAAAATACGCAAACCAATATGCGCCCAATTGTGATCCTGTATTTATTGGGTACCTTTGCCGCGGCGTTAACTGCTGTGATTTTAAGCTCTATTTTCCCCACGACTTTAGTTTTGGTTGCTGGTGTGGAAGGTACAAGTCCTCCACAAGGTATTGGTGAAGTGATCCATACCTTATTATTTAAACTGGTTGATAATCCAGTGAATGCGTTAATGACGGGCAACTATATTGGTATTCTTGCTTGGGGTGTGGGTTTAGGTCTAGCCTTACATCATGCTAGCGATTCGACTAAGCAAGTATTTGCCGACATGAGCCACGGCATTTCGCAAATGGTGCATTTCATTATTCGTTTAGCACCTATTGGTATTTTTGGTTTAGTTGCTGCGACGTTTGCTGAAACCGGTTTTGCCGCAATTGCGGGTTATGCGCAGTTATTGGCTGTGTTATTAGGTGCGATGGCCATTATTGCGTTAATCGTTAATCCTTTAATTGTTTACGTGAAGATTAAACGTAATCCCTATCCGTTGGTATTTCGTTGTTTGCGTGAAAGTGGCGTGACGGCATTTTTTACCCGCTCGAGTGCGGCGAATATTCCGGTGAATATGGCGCTGTGTGAAAAATTAAATCTGCATGAAGACACTTATTCAGTCTCTATTCCCTTAGGTGCCACCATCAATATGGGCGGCGCGGCGATCACTATTACGGTATTGACCTTAGCTGCGGCGCATACCTTGGGCATTCAAGTCGATTTACTCACCGCATTGTTATTGAGCGTTGTCGCCGCTATTTCGGCTTGCGGCGCCTCGGGTGTGGCGGGTGGTTCATTACTGTTGATCCCACTGGCTTGTAGCTTGTTTGGTATTTCTAATGATGTCGCCATGCAAGTAGTCGCTGTCGGCTTTATTATTGGTGTGGTTCAAGATGCAGCCGAAACCGCATTGAACAGCTCTACTGACGTTATCTTTACCGCTGCTGCTTGTGAAGCCGCTGAGAATAAAGCTAAACTGCGTTAACGAGGGCTGTTATTCGTATTGAAAAGTATTATGGAAGCAGTCACTTAGGTGGCTGCTTTTTTTATGGGAGTCGTTATGATCTTTTTTGATTTTAAAGTGCTAGATGCCGCAAAGCCCTGGTATGGAATAAATGACACTGTGATGGGCGGTTTGTCCCGCAGTAAGATGACGGTGTCACCTTTAGGCTATGGTGAGTTTAGTGGCCATGTGTCGCTGGCAAATGGCGGCGGGTTTGCTTCAGTGCGTTGTGAGTTTAGCCCTATAGATGTCAGTGGATTTACTGGGATCTATGTCGAACTCGATGGCGACCGACCTAAAGATTATAAAGTGAATCTAAAGGATGTCGACACACCCCAAAGCACGGTTTATCAAGCGCCTATGCCCGCGCCAAGTCATCAAACGTTTGGCGTGAGTGGCGCTAGAGTCTTGAATTGGCAGCGGATAGAAATTCCCTTCAGTGACTTCTTGCCCCAATGTCGGGGTAAACCGATTTCCCGAGTGGCAATGGATTTAAGCCAAGTTTGTAGTCTAGGGTTAGTGATTGGTGCCCAGCAGAGTGGTGATTTTTCTTTGAAAATCAAAGGAATTGGCTACTATTAGCGTTTATAGTTGGTTTCTTATCATGAGTTTGTTGCCCCTAATTGCTTGTCTCTTATTACTTGCTATTGATGGTGTGGGCATCTCTAGGCTTCATTTAAGAAAAGGATAAGGCCGAGGCACTTATCCTTATGGTGAACCCATCAAAATGATGAGTTTGGCGAAAGCCGCTGCTTAAGCGCCGACAATCCCTAAGGGTTTGGCCGTTTGCCATGCGCCGCGGGTAAAATCTGGGAAGGTGACTGAATTACTG
This sequence comes from Shewanella sp. SM69, assembly GCF_025653985.1. Lineage (NCBI taxonomy): Bacteria > Pseudomonadati > Pseudomonadota > Gammaproteobacteria > Alteromonadales > Shewanellaceae > Shewanella > Shewanella sp. SM69. The sequence continues at coordinate 174,155 of NZ_JAKKRV010000007.1, read as the reverse complement.
CGGTCATTGACTGAATGTTCACTTAAGATATTCACCACCGACCAAGACGCGCCATCGTACACATCCTGATCTAAGGCCTCGCCATTGCGCAGGCAATAAATCATGCGCCATAACATCACAAAATCCATGCCGCCGTGGCCGCCGTTAATCTCAGCTTCTTTGCCTATTCGTTGCCACAGAGGGTGATCATATTTGTCATACCACTTTTGCATGTCCATATCCCACTCGTGGTAACTTTGACCAAAGCCACCATTTTCGACGGCGATACGATTCGGGAAACCCGCAAACACGCCATTTGTCCCTTGGATTAAATTGTGGCGACTGTAAGGTCTTGGGCTCGTAGTGTCATGCTGCACCATGATGGTCCGGCCCTTAACGGTCTTAATCAGACTGGTATTGATATCCCCATTGATGTACTTGAGCTGATTACGCTCATGATCGGCGGGGAATTCACGTTTAGCATAGAGCGCACGGCCAAGAGCGGGCGAACTCATCGAGGTTAGATAATCAAATCTATCACCGCGGTTGATGTTCATATACTGGGAAACTGGTCCTAAACCGTGGGTCGGGTACAAGTTACCGTTGCGCTTGGTATGCCAATAAGTTCGCCATGAGCCCGTCTTATGGTCTATTTCCTTCATCTGCCAGCGTAGCTCGTGGATATAAGCGGCTTCACCGTGGAGCAACTCACCAAACACACCTTGGCGTACCATGTTGAGAACCATAAGTTCTTCACGGCCGTAGTTGACGTTTTCCATCATCATGCAGTTTTTCTGAGTGCGTTCAGCGGTATCCACAATTTGCCAGCATTCTTCTACTGTGAGTGCTAACGGTACTTCGACAAAGGCATGTTTACCGCTTTCCATCGTCTCTATCGCCATAGGTGCGTGCCATTCCCATGGAGTAGAAATGATCACAATATCAATATCATCGCGGCTCAAGAGATCGCGATAGCTCAGGTCATTACCTGTATAGACAGCCGGTTTTGGCCGATTCTGTTTAACGATATGATCCACGGCTCTGTCCAGCACCGCTGGGTGAGTATCACAAATAGCTTTAAGTTCAACGCCTTCTAAATGACAGAATTGCTCGACATGGCTAAAGCCACGCTCGCCAACACCGATAAAGCCAACTCGAACCACGTCCATCTTGGGTGCTATGAGTCCGATAACGGATTTACCCGTTTGTGGTTTAGGGGCGACACTACTGGCGTAGGCGTTGAGGGCAATATTGGCTGTGACGAGTCCGGCGGTAGCTGCACCCGCTGCCTTAAGAAAGTGACGACGATGAATGTTATGCATAGCGCTTCCTGCTTTATTTTTGTTTTGTAGGGATATTGAAATATCACTTGGTCTTACTTGTGCGGTAATTCACTTATGGGTTATATCAGAAACCCTATTAAAATTGGCAATAAAAGATGTAACAAGCTCCTATAAGTCCATTTGATATATGAAATGCGTACGTTATGGGGTTGTGTAAAAATTTTAAAAAAACAATTTCTTGAGTTATTTTTATTACGAGTTCATCAATATGATCAAACCAAACTAAAAAACGAAAGTGGGCAATATATGGAGCATATTCATACCAAAGGATTGAGTTCTAGATTTGTAGAAATAACGCTACAGCCCCCTTGTGCTTAACTCTTCATCAAGAGTCGTAGAAACTGGAAGAGATACAATCGTATCTAAATTGCTTGTTTGTGAGTACTTTCTGTCAATACACGTGCGTGTTATCTCAAACATCTAAATCTAAAAATATTTAAAATTAAACACTTACAGGTTACCGTTTTAGGATAATTGGTCTGGAAAACGCGCATGCGTGTCTTTCTGATGGATTCTTGTATATGAAAAGCGGTAGAAAGCTGATAACTTCTAGTTAATACAAATAGTTAAGTGTGTGCGTTTTTATTTTGCTATGGACGCCAACGCTACGCTGCATTGGCGCTTTTTAGCTCAGCATTAGGGCCTTTTATGGGTGCATTTGAATATTCACAAGCCACTCTTCGGATCTTCGGGGATGATTTGATACCTGAAGACGTATCAAATTTACTTGGTGGTACAGCAACTAAAAGTAAAAAGAAAGGTGATGAAGATGTCAGCAAAACCAGTGGAAAAGTGCGGATTGCCAAAACGGGTAGCTGGCATTTTCAGGCTAAAAAGAGAGAGCCAGAAGACCTAAACGCGCAGATTGGAGCAATTTTATCCCAGCTAACAAGTGACTTAGCGATATGGGAAAAGCTTTACCAAAGCTACAAAGTTGACATGTTCTGCGGCTTGTTTATGGGCAACTGGAATGATGGTTTGAGCTTGTCACCTGAAATCATGCTGGCACTTGGTCAACGTAGAATTGTTTTAAGTTTAGATGTTTATAGTGGGTCGGACGATTAAGATGGTTGTCGCCCCTAAAAACAAATGTTAAAGCCAGCAAAATTGCTGGCTGCGACCTCAACCCGCAGCACGACTTTGCGTGCTAAATTTGGGCGCTAGGCACTAAAACCTTACTTGTTTTTCATTAATTAAAGGAATAATAAATGACCCACCTAATTACTAAAGTGATGTTAACTGGACTCATAGTGGCATCAACTCATCTTCACGCTGAAAACTATGACTTCAAACCGGGTTTATGGGAAACCACTTGGAAATCCGAAATAGTAGAAATAGACGCACCTCCTGAAATGGAGAAAATGATGCGGAGCATGGCCAAAAGGCCTGATTACACGGAAACTGAATGCATAAATGACATCGCCTCTGCATTTGATTTAGAGCCTGAAGAAAATGAAGGCGAAGAATGCCAAACCAACAGCAATTGGATCAGTGCTAACAAGATGGTGTTTGAAACATCATGCACTAGCCCTGATGGTGCATCTAAAACAGTGGGTGAAATGCGTTTCAATGGGAAAACGTTCACTTCTAAGCTTGAAGTGACAATCTCTGAAGAGTCAATGAAAATCAAGTCGAAACTCGTTGGCAATGGAAAATATATTGGCGCTTGTGACTAAGTGCCATACAAACTCTTCAACTTGACGCATAACGGTTAGCAAGGATGTTATGAGGGCAGTTAGTAATATAGAGGGGATTTATTGGACTTTTGCTGACATTGCCAGTTGGTCTGTTTGGCTGCCGTTCTCATTTTATCGACGTCTATACAGCGCGGTGTTTTTATTCAGCTCGCTAGATAAGTCTTTTAGCTGCCTTTACTTTAGCGATAAGTAAATAGTGATAAAGATCGCGTTTTTATTTTTAGATTGAGCTACACTGCCGATTAATTAGTCAAAGGAATTTATCTTTTATATTTTAAATATTTAGCAGATTTAAATTAACCAAAAAGTTACATTTGACGGGCGATTTGAAGTAATTTGCTGCTGTGGGGAGTAAAGAGTTAAATGGGTTCTATGCTTAATGTACTACCACAACTGACATTCACTTTAGGTGATTGGGTATTGCATAAGGATATCAGGATGTCTGGGATTGAAAAACGCCGTCGCCTTCATTGGCGGGAGACAGATATGCAAAATCGTGAAATTATAGGTCGTTGGTTAGATGGGCGTCCTTTATTGGGGGACAAAATTACCCTCTATAAAGAAGACGATAAATATTTTTTAGAAACTTGGTTTAGCGATGGCTGCCATAGTTTAGATGAAGTCTATATGACGCAAACTCCTGAGGGCCATAAGCTAGAGGATGTTGGCGGCAATTTCTTTGGTGAATTTTTTATCGTTACATCGTCGCAGCAATTACAATTTTGTAATGTGCAGGGCTGTTATTTCCAAGCAGAAAAATTAGCGGCTGATGTCGATTTTGGTCAAGGTATACGCGTCGCTTAAACGACGACAGTCGAATCAGTAAATAACTAAGGTCGCACGATAGCTAAGAGCTAAGTCGCGACCTTTTGCTTTTATGGAATTGTAGCGAGTGGCTTAAGTTATTCAGTAAATGGATGTTTGCTGCTAAAAAACAGCGGTTTACCCGAATAGGGATGGGTCAAACTTAAGTTTTGTGCATGTAAACATAAACGCGGTCTGGCCTTTATAACCTCGGCATCACCGTAAAACTCATCACCCAAAATCGCATGGCCTAGGGCAAGCATATGCACACGCAATTGATGGGTGCGGCCTGTTTCTGGCGAAAGCTCGACTAAGGTGCTGTTTTCTCGGCGCTCTAATACACAGTAGTGAGTGAGGGCGCTTTTGCCGCCAGTCTCTCCCGCCTGTAGCGTTTTTTGATAGGGCGGATGTTCAGTGTCTGGCACTATCGCGAGGTCAATAATCCCCTGTTCTTGCAGCACATGTCCCATCACTTCGGCAATATAGACTTTCTTACTCTGTCTATCTTGAAACTGTGTTTTTAAATGCGACTCTGCTTTTTTATTACGGGCGAACACCATAATGCCCGAGGTCGCACAGTCGAGCCTATGCACTAAAATTGTTTCTGGATAAAGGGCTTGTAAGCGGGTTAACGCGCAATCGAAGGTGTGAGCCGCTCGACCCGGATTAGACAATAATCCCGAAGGTTTGTTGATGATAATCAGATCTCTATCTTTATAGCGTATGTCTAGCCAAGGAACTGCTGGGGGCTGGTAATCAAATATCTGCATCTTGTCCTCATTTTTGCGCTGCAATACTAGCAAAATTTACGCTGGCACACAGCATAATCTCATGCTTGCTTATTCTTAGAGGGGTGAGGGCAAATATTCTACAGGCGTCTTACGGCTCCAAATACGGGTATAAGCCATCAGCTGCGGATAAAAAGTGCGGAACGCGGTTTCGATTTCTATCTGCATTTTATTGACGACTTTATGGGCATCTTTGAACAGTGCGGCTTGCGGATGCTGTTTGGCCACTTGTGCTAAGGCTTGTTGTAATCCTTTTTCGGTGGTGTAGCTGCCTAGCCAATCGGCGCTGCGCATTGTGGGCAAGAGTGTAAATAATGCCTCTGGATGGTATGGATCAACGCCTTGCGTGGCGAAAGCATCTAACGCGTCATAGGCCTTGCTGCTGAATTCATCCAAGGGTTGGTGGTGATATTCTTCCCAATAGTAAGCTAAATAGTGATCGAAACTCACCGCCATGAGTTCTGCTGCTATGCTTCTTAAGGGCGCAGGGAAAGCTTCCATTAATTCAATCGTCAATTCATGGCTGGCGCAAAGGGCATTAATCTCTTGGTTTAGCCATAAAGCTTGGCGTAACTCAATTGGAGCTTGTGCAATTGGCGCTTGAATATAGTTACCTGCTACGTTGGCAGCAAGGTGGGTTTTACTGATGTCGGCGAGATGTAAGTGTGTAAGAAAGTTCATTATTTGTGCTTGGTTAACCACGTCGGTTCACGGTATCATGCACAAGCGCGCTTAGGAAAGCGCCGAAGCTAAAAATGCAGTATTTTTTCACTTTTTATTGATAATGACATTTGATTCGCCGTGAATAATTATGGCTGACTTAAATGTTGACATAGTAATCGATAAGGGAAAGTGAAATAAAATCAATAACTTTTTTAGGATCATGGATGATGTGGAACTGGTTCACCAAAATGCTTGGTAAAGACGAGCAGCAGAAGCGCAAAAAAGTGCTAATAGAAATCCCCTTTGAACAACACCGTTTCAGCATGGATGACTTTAGTCGCTCGCGGCTAAAATTCGATGCCGATGACAATCAGCCCCAAGATGGCATTAATCCAGTGGAACCCGAGCAAGAAGTGGACATTGGCAATAAGTAATCTTGATCTTATTGGCCTCTAACCATAGACTAGCCGCCGTTCTAAGCTATCTAGAGGCCAATATGCGCGTTGCAGACTTTTCTTTCGATCTCCCCGATGAGCTGATCGCTCGTTATCCTATGGCGCAGCGTAATGCATCCCGTCTGTTAACCTTAGACGGCAACTCTGGTGCGTTAGGCGACAAGCAGTTTACCGATCTGCTGGGGATGATTAATTCCGGCGATTTAATGGTGTTCAACAATACCCGAGTGATCCCCGCGCGCATGTTTGGTCAAAAGGCCAGTGGTGGCAAGTTAGAAATTTTAGTTGAGCGTATGCTCGATGATAAGCGCATCCTCGCCCATGTTCGCAGCTCTAAATCCCCTAAAGTGGATTCGTTAATCCATCTCGACGGTGGCTATCAAATGAAGATGGTCGCCCGCCACGATACTTTGTTTGAACTTGAGTTGTTATCCGAGTTAACCATCTTAGAAGTGCTTGAAGCAGTAGGGCACATGCCTTTGCCTCCTTATATCGATAGACCCGATGAAGATGCCGACAAAGAGCGCTATCAAACCGTGTATAACCAAAATCCTGGCGCAGTTGCCGCGCCAACGGCGGGTTTGCATTTTGACGATGCCATGCTCGATGCATTAAAAGCCAAGGGCGTGAATGTCGCGTTTGTGACCTTGCATGTGGGCGCGGGAACATTTCAGCCAGTGCGTGTCGATACTATTCTTGAACACAAGATGCATTCCGAGTGGGCGAATGTGCCGCAGGATGTGGTTGATTTAATCGCGCAAACCAAAGCTGCGGGTAAACGTGTGGTGGCCGTGGGGACGACGTCAGTGCGCTCCTTAGAAAGTGCGGCACGCGCAAGCCTTGGCGAACTCAAAGCTTTTAGCGGCGATACCGATATCTTTATTTACCCAGGTTATGAATTCCAAGTGGTCGATGCTATGGTGACAAATTTTCATCTACCTGAATCAACTTTGATCATGTTAGTGAGTGCTTTTGCCGGTTTTGATCATGTTATGGCGGCGTATCAACATGCTATCACGCAAAAATATCGCTTCTTTAGCTATGGCGATGCGATGTTTGTGACGAAAAAAGCCCACTAGACCAAGATTTTGTTTTAAAATAGCCGCCCAAAGTGAGATTGTGCGGCAATTTTTTTCGTTAAAAGATTGAACCTTTTAAGGCTGTCCCCATCTCTATTGTTAATCAAAATGGCATTAGCCATTAAAAATGTAGTCAGACTGTTTATCTGGCGAGGTGAATTATGAAATTTGAATTAGACACTACCGACGGGCGTGCGCGCCGTGGTCGGTTAATTTTTGATCGTGGCACAGTAGAAACCCCCGCTTTTATGCCGGTAGGAACCTACGGCACAGTGAAAGGCATGACACCGGAAGAAGTACGTGCCACTGGCGCGGATATTTTGCTCGGTAACACTTTCCATTTATGGTTGCGCCCAGGCGAAGAAATCATGCGTAAGCACGGTGACTTGCATGACTTTATGAACTGGCAGCGTCCTATTTTAACGGACTCGGGCGGTTTCCAAGTGTTTAGTCTTGGCGATATCCGTAAGATCACCGAAGAAGGTGTGCATTTCCGTTCGCCCATTAATGGTGAAAAAATATTCTTAGATCCTGAAAAATCAATGCAAATTCAAGATGCATTGGGCAGTGATGTGGTGATGATTTTTGACGAATGTACCCCGTATCCTGCCACTGAAGATGAAGCGCGCAAGTCAATGCAGATGTCTTTGCGTTGGGCAAGACGTTCGCGTGATGAATTTGACCGTTTAGAGAACCCTAACTCACTCTTCGGTATTATTCAGGGCGGTGTGTATGAAGATTTACGCGACGAAAGCTTAAAAGGCTTAGTCGATATTGGTTTCGACGGTTATGCCGTCGGTGGTTTGGCCGTAGGAGAGCCTAAAGCAGATATGCATCGCATTCTTGAGCATATTTGCCCGCAAATTCCTGCAGACAAACCTCGCTATCTGATGGGGGTCGGTAAACCAGAAGATTTAGTTGAAGGTGTACGTCGTGGTGTTGACATGTTTGACTGTGTGATGCCAACCCGTAATGCCCGCAACGGTCATCTGTTTACGAGTGAAGGTGTGATCAAAATACGCAATGCGCGTCATAGAGATGACACGTCACCACTTGATACTAAGTGTGATTGTTATACCTGTAAAAATTATTCACGGGCGTATCTTTACCACTTAGATCGTTGTAATGAGATTCTGGGTGCGCGTTTAAACACCATTCACAACTTGAGATACTATCAAATGTTAATGGAAGGTTTGCGCGGTGCGATTGAGACGGGTACATTAGACGCCTTTGTGGCGGACTTCTATACCAGTCAAGGTCGCGAAGTACCAGAGTTAGTCGATTGATTTTTTGCTAATAAGAAGAGAAAAACTATGTTTATTTCAAATGCATATGCAAGCGCTGCCGGCGCACCACAAGGTGGCGGCACGATGGAACTGATTTTCATGCTGGCGATTTTCGGCCTGATTTTCTATTTCATGATTTTCCGTCCGCAATCAAAACGCGTTAAAGAGCACAAAAATCTGATGTCTTCATTAGGCAAAGGCGATGAAGTGTTAACCAGTGGTGGGATTTTAGGCAAGATTGCAAAAATCAGCGACGAAAGCGATTACGTGTTACTGAGCTTGAACGACACAACACAAATCACGATCAAAAAAGACTATATTGCAGCTGTATTGCCTAAGGGCTCTATCCAGTCGTTGTAAGCCAAGAGGGCTCAGGCGTGTTAAATAAATACCCAATGTGGAAAAACATTATGGTGATGCTCGTCATCGCCATAGGTTGTTTCTATGCCGTACCTAACCTTTTTGGTGAAGATCACGCGGTGCAAGTGGTGGCGACTCGAGGTGCTGAAGTAACAGCATCTACCCAAGCCAGTGTGAACGAGCTGTTAGCCAGTAAGAGCATTGCGGTAAAGCGCTCTGAGCTTGAAAAAGGTCAGTTGTTGGTCCGTTTGCAAAATGCGGATCAACAGCTACTGGCGAAAGAACTCATTGCTGACAGCTTAGGTGACAAGTTTACAGTGGCACTTAACTTAGCGCCTGCGACGCCTAAGTGGCTCGAGTCCATGGGCGGCAGCCCAATGAAGCTCGGTCTTGACCTTCGCGGTGGTGTGCATTTCCTCATGGAAGTGGACATGGGCGAAGCGATTCGTAAGATGGAAGAAGCTAAAGTTGCTGATTTCCGTTCACAATTACGTGAAGAAACCATTCGTTATGCTGGTATTCGTGTTAATGCTACTGGAATTGAAATCAAGTTCCGTGATGCTGAAAACTTAGCGACTGCCGAGCGTTTCCTTAAGACTCGCAATAAAGATATGGTGTTCACCGACGCTAGCCGTGGCGAAGATTTCGCGCTGCAAGCTGTGATGAGTGAAGCTTATCTAAAGCAGATTAAAGAAGAAGCACTGCAACAGAACATTACCACAATTCGTAACCGTGTTAATGAGTTAGGTGTGGCTGAGCCTGTAGTACAACGTCAAGGCGCCGAGCGCATTATCGTTGAGCTGCCAGGTGTGCAAGATACGGCTCGCGCTAAGGAAATCTTAGGTGCAACCGCATCAATTGAATTCCATATGGTGGATGACAAAGCCGATCCGAATGCTGCGCAATCAGGCCGTGTACCTGCGGGTTCTGAAGTGTATCAGCGCCGCGAAGGTGGCACTGTGATATTGAAGAAAGAAGTGATGTTGACGGGTGACCATATCACTGGCGCACAACCTAGCTTTGACCAGTACAGTCGTCCTCAGGTCAGTATCAACCTCGACGCTAAAGGCGGTACCATTTTTTCTGACGTGACCAAAGACAACATAGGCAAGCCTATGGCGACTTTGTTCATCGAATATAAAGACAGTGGTGATCGCAATGCCGATGGCAGCGTTAAGATGCAGAAAATCCAAGAAGTGATTTCTGTCGCGACCATTCAAGCCCGTTTAGGCCGTAACTTTGTGATCACTGGCTTAAGTCATGGTGAAGCACAAAACCTTGCGCTATTACTGCGTGCGGGTGCCTTGATTGCTCCTGTATCAATTGTTGAAGAACGTACCATTGGTCCAAGCTTAGGTGCTGAAAACATTCAAAGCGGTGTACAAGCTATGGTATGGGGTATGGCAGTTGTCTTACTCTTTATGTTGGTTTACTACCGTAGCTTTGGGCTTATTGCTAACCTGGCTTTAACCGCAAACTTAGTCATGGTTGTGGGCGTTATGTCTATGATCCCTGGCGCTGTGTTAACCCTACCCGGTATTGCCGGTATGGTGTTGACGGTCGGTATGGCGGTTGACGGCAACGTGCTGATTTATGAGCGTATTCGTGAAGAGCTTCGTGCAGGACGTAGCGTACAGCAGGCAATCCATGAAGGTTATGGTAATGCTTTCTCAACTATCGCCGATGCGAACATCACCACCTTCATCACTGCGCTCATTTTGTTTGCCGTAGGTACTGGTGCGATTAAAGGCTTCGCTGTGACCTTAATGATAGGTATTGCGACTTCTATGTTTACCGCCATCGTGGGTACTCGCTCAATCGTTAACGCGATTTGGGGTGGTAAGCGCGTGAAGACTCTGTCTATCTAAGGGGAAGTGACAATGATTGAAGTTTTATCCTTAAAACATACAGTAAACTTCCTCCGCCATGCACTGCCTATTAGCGTTATGTCGGCAGTGTTAGTGCTGGGCTCGCTGGTATCACTCGCGACTAACGGTATTAACTGGGGTCTTGATTTCACTGGCGGTACTGTTGTTGAAATGGAGTTTACTCAGCCGGTTGATTTGAATGCGCTGCGTGTGCAACTGACGACGCCAGATTCCGAAGGTGCGATCGTGCAAAACTTCGGTTCTAGCCGTGACGTACTTGTACGTTTACAGGTGAAAGAAGGCGTTAAGAGCGATGTGCAGGTTAAGTCTGTCATGGAAGCCGCGCAGAAAGTTGACCCACAAGTGCAGCAGAAGCGTGTTGAGTTTGTTGGCCCACAAGTGGGTAAAGAACTGGCAGAGCAAGGCGCATTGGCGGTATTAGTCGCGCTGATTTGTATCATGATCTATGTGTCGTTTCGTTTCGAATGGCGCTTAGCGTTTGGTTCTGTAGCGGCATTGGCGCACGATGTCATCGTGACCTTAGGGGTGTTTTCGTTATTTCAATTGGAATTTGACTTGACCGTATTGGCGGGCTTGTTGACGGTGGTGGGTTACTCACTTAACGATACTATCGTGGTATTTGACCGTATCCGTGAGAACTTCCTTAAGCTGCGTAAGAGCGATCCTGAAGAAATAGTTAACATTTCAATCACTCAAACTATGAGCCGTACCATTATTACAACGGGCACGACTTTGGTGACTGTTGTGGCCTTGTTCCTTAAGGGCGGCACTATGATCCATGGCTTTGCGACTGCATTGCTGTTGGGGATTTTTGTGGGTACTTATTCCTCTATCTATGTGGCGAGCTTCTTGGCCGTTAAACTGGGTATCAATCGTGAACACATGATGCCAGTTGAGATTGAGAAAGAAGGCGCAGACCAACCTCCTATGATGCCTTAAAGGTTAATTTGGAGTTAAAAAGCCACCGACGAGGTGGCTTTTTTTTGCATCGATTTTGAGGCGTATCTGACATTCTGCTAGCAAACTCACAAAGTTATAGTCAGTTATGCTGTAAAAAGTGAATGTTAATTTATTTAACAACTGATGTAAAAGTCAGCGCTCGACAGCCTCGGCTATTTAGCAGTAGGATGTCGGCAACCCATATTCCAGAGAGTTGTAGCCGTAGGATGTCGCATGGAAGAACGTAAAGTGTTAGTTGCTGGTGGTAATTTATTGCAGGCCCACACATGGAAAGGTTTATTGGAGGCCTGTGGCATTCATGTTGAACTCAGAGGTGAAGCGTTATTAGGCGGCATTGGTGAACTCCCTACTGGGATGCAAAACGTCGAGTTATGGGTAGGTGAGTCCCAATACGCGTCAGCACAAGTTCAATTGAATGCGTTGGATGTTGAAAGTCCGCAATGGCAGTGTGTGCAATGCCATGAGACTAATGAAGGCAGTTTTGAGCTTTGCTGGCAATGTAGCTCAGAGCGCAGCGAAAGCCACAACTAGCCTTTTCACTGGCAACCTTCTCAGCTTTGCGGTGAGGCTGAAAGATTGCGTCTGCAGGATGAGAAGATTACACTTGGCTGATAAGCTGACATTCATTATGTCATTCAATATCTTATCTAGGAGTTAGTGATGCAGCATCCCAATGCATTTTCCGCCCTTGTTGACGCTATTCTGCCTAATATCACTGAAGTGACAATCGAAGCATATCAGGCCGATGACCGCTGGCACCTTGTTGATGTGCGTGAGGATCGTGAGTGGCTGCAAGATCATTGACCCCAAGCGAAACATTTAAGCTGGGGTATTTTAGAGCGTGATATCGAAGCGCGTTTCCCCGATAAAAATACACCCATATTACTCTACTGCGCGGGTGGTGCGCGTTCCGCCTTGGCTGCCCATAATCTGCAACTTATGGGTTACGCCCACGTTGCCTCTATGATTGGTGGCTATAAGGGCTGGGTACAGCGTCAACTGCCAGTGGTGCAGGACTAAGCGTTCAGGATCTCATCTAATGCAATATTTTCCCTTGTTTGTCGATACGGTTAATTTGAATGTTCTACTGGTGGGCGCGGGCGATGTGGCGAGCCGTAAGTTAGCACTGCTGACACGTACTGAAGCCAATATCCACGTGGTAGCGCCAGAGGTGAACCTTGAAGTGCAACGTTATGCAGATGCTGGCCGCATTTTGTTATCCCAGCGTGAAGTCGTCCATGCCGACATTCAAAATTATGATTTGGTGTATTTAGCTACGGCAAACGACAGTCTTAATGCCGAGTTAGCGACCTTAGCTACCGCGCGTGGTATCTGGGTTAATGCCGTTGATAATCCCGCCTTTTGCCGCTTTATCACTCCTTCTATTGTGGATCGAGGTCGTTTAGTGGTCGCGATCAGCACTGCGGGCGCAGCGCCGGTATTTGCACGCACGATTCGCTCGCGTTTAGAATCTAGCCTACCGCAGTCACTCAAACCGTTATTCGATTTTGTCGCCGATAGACGCGTCGAAGTACAAGATAAGCTCGATTCAACCTCGAAACGCCGCTTATTTTGGGAGCGATTTTTCGATACCAATGGCGACCGTTTTGATAGTCGTACCACTGAGCATTACCATAATGCGTTTAATAACTTAGTCAGCCGCGGCGAAATCCTTTTGTTGGATGATACAACCTCTGTGGACTTACTGCCGCTCGCCGCCATGCCGCTATTGCAGCGCCTCGATTGTATATACAGCCAAGGTGATTTAAGCGTTGAACTCGCTGAACTTGTTCGCCGCGACGCAGATCGCGGTTTTTTACCCGCTTTCAGTGAGTTGAGTCAACAGTATGAGCTGGGTACGCGCATGCTACTGGTAGCGGATACGCAAAAAATCAGCTTGTTGAAAGCCCATTTCCCCATGGCTAAACATCTGCGACCCGGTGCGATTTAACCTTCTGTTCGATTGCACGTTTTGTTCGATTTCATGGGCGTACCTTATTGTTCGTTTGAGCTAATGCCGAGTCTCAGGTAGACTCGGCAGCCTTATTTTAGGATTTCGCTGTTTCAGGATTTCACTCTGCATTTAGGATGACTATGGCCCTCAAGGCGACCGTGTTTAAAGTCAATTTACAGATAGCCGATATGGATCGGAATTATTACCAAGACCATCAATTGACGCTTGCACAGCATCCTTCCGAAACCGATGGCCGCATGATGGTGCGTTTACTCGCGTTTATTGTGAATGCCAGCGAAACCTTAAGTTTTAGTAAAGGTCTGTGCGTTGATGATGAGCCAGAGCTATGGGACAAAACCCTATCCGGTGAAATTGATCTGTGGGTTGAGTTTGGTCAGGCCGATGAAAAATGGCTGCGAAAGGCCAGCGGCCGTGCCAAAGTCGTGCAGCTCTTTACCTATGGTGGTCGCAGTGTACCGATTTGGTGGAAACAGAATCAGCAAGCGTTAGAGCGTTATCAGAATTTAAAAGTGTGGAATATTGCCGAAGAGTACGTCACGGCGATGGAAGCCTTTGTTGGGCGTAATATGGCATTGCAAGTTTCGATTAGTGAAGGCCAAATTTGGTTATCGGATAATGAAACCAGCGTGTTGATTGAACCTGAAATCCTCAAAGATATTGAATAACATGTTTTGTAAAAAAAGAGCCTGCAATTGCAGGCTCTTTCCGTTTATCACTTTTAAGTATCAGTAAGAGTATCGATTTTGATTTATTTGAAGCTCAGTTCCCAGCTATCGATATAACCAGCATCACCACGGCCACTGTCTACGGCTTTTAACTTCCATACGCCGTTCGAATTCGCACCTGTCATATCTGCGGTATAGCTCTTGTTGATATTGTCTGCACCAAGACCTGTGTTGTTATGCAGGGTAACCGTTTTTCCTGAAGGGCTGATCAGCTGCACTTTTAAGTCACCAATGTAAGGGTGGACTATGTTCACGACTGCAGTCACAGTACCTGAATCACCTGTGCGAGTAACCGTGATTGGGCTAGTGATCCCCGCCGCTTTGTTATCAGGAATATTATAGTTATCAGTATTGCTATAGCTCGTTGGCGTACCGCCGCCATTAGACGCTGTGTAGTTCGCCGTTAACGACACACCAGTGAAAGCCGAATCGCCTTTCACCATGGCATAGTAAGTGCCTGATTGTACGTTGGTGATTGGACAAGACTCACTATTGCCACTTTTATACGGACGGCAATCGTAATTAGTGGTGGTTGGCGCCGCGCCATATTGCACATACAAGTCCGCATCACCTGTGCCACCGTTCATCACAAAGCCTAGGTTAGTTGCACCTGCAGGAACCTCAAATGAAAAATGTAATTCTTCACCTGTTGCGCCTGCTAAACCTGTTTTCGCCACACCGTTCACCAGAACACTATCGCCCGGTTCGGTTGGATCGACAGGACCCGTTGGACCAGTACAAGATGCATCTAGGAAGGCTTTTGCTGCAACTGCATTAACTAAACCATAGCCATAGTAGTTGTCACGACCCGCAGTACCAAGATCTTCTGCAGTCATTTTCAATGCGTTACGGACTTGCGCCGCACTACATTCTGGGTGGTAGCTCCACACTAAGGTCGCAACACCTGACACATGCGGCGTCGCCATTGATGTACCGTTGTAGTACTCGTAATCTTTATTGCCTTGGTTGCTGACAGTGACTGTGGCGCCCAGTTGATTGCGCAATGCTAAGCCTGTTGCACGATCAACAGATACAGAAACCATATTGATTTCGTTGTTAGCATCGACAAGGAAGGGGTTTTGTAAGCCGGGTAATGCCGCGTTACTGTAAACAATCGTCGCACTGGCACCTGCATTCTTACAGGCTTTAGCTGCGTTAATTTCAGGGTAGCTAGTGCCTTGATTACCAACACGTTCCACTAAACAAATCTTATTGGTCATGTTGCCGCAGTTGAAGCTTGTGCCGCTAACGGTACATTCTGCCAAAGTTGCAGTGCTGGTACCGTTAAATGGTGCGGGGACATAGCTGCCACCAGAGGATATCAGGCGATTGTGCGGCACGACACCTGAGTCAAAGTAAGACTGACTGCCGATAGTGATATCGGCTAAACGGCCTTCGCCACGGGTAACAGTCGATAGAACGGCTTCACCAGGGCCTGATATTTCCACTTGGTTAGTGTATTGGGAGAATGCTGAGTGGTCTTTATGGTTATCCACAGAGGCGACAGACATGACGCCATCGTAGGATGCTGGGTAGCTGTGAGTGCTATTCCCCGCGTTACCCGCAGCAGCAATCAGGAGAACACCATTATTATAGTGGGCGGCCAGAGCGTTACGCTCAGTGGTACTAGAACCTGAACCACCTAAACTCATAGTGACAACATTGGCGCCGTTGGTGACACAAGTGTCTACGGCAGCGACTAAGGATGAAGAGTAGCCCCAGCCAGATTCATTAAACACTTTGATCACATGAATATTGGCATTTTGATTTGGCATAACGCCGATCACGCCATCATTGTTAGCAATCGCCGCAATCGTCCCCGCAACGTGGGTACCGTGGGCGTTATTATTGCCCGGCTCAAACCAGTTACCCGTGCCTGAGTTATTGGTCCCTGTGACATTGTTGCCACCTAAGTCGCTGTGACTACGGTCGTAGCCTGAGTCGATAATACAAATAGTGCGGTTGCCCGTTTGGCTGTCGCTTAGCTGGGTTGCTCCTACAAAAGTTTGGCCCCAAGGCGTACTTTCACTTAGAAAGCGGCGTGGCATATCTTCTTCGACATATTCCACATCAGCACGGGTTTTTAAGGCATTGATCCCTTTGGCATCGAGTTTCACCGAGTAACTGTTACTGCGGCCGATACGCTTCATTTCCTTCGCTTGTACTTTATTTAATGCGGTATGTTGGGCACTGATTTCAGCCATTTGTGGCTGATAATTCATTGTGGTTGGTAGCGTATCTGTTGTCGCGTCATTGAGTGACTGCAGATCACTCGTTGATTGCACACTATTGGCTGACATGATGGCCGCGGCATCAGTGTTTTTAAACTTCACAATGTAACGCTTTGGCAGTGGGGAGGTTTGTGCTTGTAATGCTGCGGCAAAACCTGGGGCTTGTGGTGCTGCTTGTACACCGGCTGAGATCGCAATAGCTAAGCTTGAAAGGCTTAACGCTATTTTAGTGGTTCTGTTGATTGTCATGTTCTTCTTCCATGGTCAATTTAGTGTTAATCATTATTATTTTATGTTTCATAAGAATAACTACGACTCAGATGCTACTCGGTTAGTGAATTTATCTGCGACCAAAGCATTTGTAAATCAATTGTTAACAGTATGGTGGTTGGTAAGTATTTAGATTTAATAGGCATTTATAGTGCATATAAATTCAATTTGTAACGAGTTGTAACCAAATTTTATTAAAATATTTGTTTTTTTATGTGATAAACGTGAATAAGTGAATACGAATTTACGACTCCATATACGGGTTTTTGATTGATTTTGCTGTTAGCAATGCATTGAAATTTATATATATATTTTTTTGTGATTAAAAATAACAAAAACAAACTTTAAGTTTTCATCATAATGAGAAGATTTTCCCAAGTGATTGATTATGCGAAATTGTTGCAAAAGGCTGTCAATAGGGTGGCAGTTGCCAATGGATTGACTTTACTTAGGCTTTTTGGGAATACGGGTGTTACTTATTTTATAGAACTACTAAAAAATCCTGTGTTCTTTCGTCCACAATGAATCTGGTAAGAACCTATTAATCCACCCCTGCTTAATTTCGATATTCTATTTAGACAATAAAAAAGCGCCCTAGGGCGCTTTTAGCTGTTAAGCCTTGAATGGCTAGAGCGAGGTGAGAGTACTAAAGTGATTTATTCTTACTTCCCCACACTAGAGCCAATTTGATGGTTGTTAATTACTTAGCGGGCGTTTTTTGCGCTTCAACTAAGGTGGAATAGCCGCCACCATTATAGGTTTGGGTGTATCCGGCAGCGACTAAGGCTTCGGTCGCAATACTGCTACGACGACCGCTGCGGCAATACAAGACGACGGGAGCATCTTTGGCGATGCTACGCTTAGCAAACTCCTCTGTCACTTGCTCAAAGGAAATATTGACCGCATTCGCTAAATGACCTTCGGCAAATTCTTCAGGCGTTCTAACATCGAGCACCATAGCGCCTGCGGCAATTTTATCCCATGCGATTGCAGGATCTTGGTCGGCGGCGCTGGCTATCATGGGCATTAGCAGCAGTGGCATGAGTACCAGTGATTGTAAGCTTAATAGGGCTAAGCGTATTAGGCTTTGGCCACGGGTTACGAGGTTGTGGGTCACATTATCTCTCCTTGACGGCTTTTTGGCACGCTTGTATTAGCCAAGCGTGTACTTGCTCACCTAACTCTTAACTCTTATCTTAATTCTTAAGTAGTGACTTTATGTGGCTTAGCTTTGTTTAGCAATTTCAGCCTCTGATTTTACACCCAATTTGCGTAAAACCATGGCGGCAGGACAAAAACCGGTAAAAGCACTTTGGAATAGGTTAGCGCCAACAAATGCGGTTAACCACAGAAAGTTGTGGTGCACATAGGCGGTTAACACCAGTGACAGTAACACCATAAATCCGGCAAAAGCCATAATACTGCGTTCTAATGACATACCTTACTCCTTGAAGCCATCTTGGTGATGGCCTTTGTTGTGGTTAATTTTGTGTTTGTGTTTATATCTGAACAGTATTCATACGGTTTTTCATGGCCGTGTAGTACAGCACAGGGATGACAACTAAGGTCAGTATGGTCGAGATAAAAATACCAAAGATCAGACTGATCGCTAAGCCATTGAAAATCGGATCATCAAGAATAAACAATGCCCCTATCATGGCTGCAAATGCAGTCAGCATGATAGGTTTAGCTCGCACGGCGCCAGAGTGGATCACTGCCCGCTCAAAGGGCACGCCGGATGCGGTTTCTTGATTAATAAAATCGACCAATAATATCGAGTTACGCACAATAATCCCCGCCAGCGCTATCATGCCTATCATGGACGTTGCCGTGAATTGGGCACCGAGCAGGGCATGTCCAGGCATTACGCCAATCACAGTCAGTGGAATTGGCGCCATGATGATAAGCGGCACCAGATACGATCTAAACTGCGCGACCACCAATAAATAAATCGCAATCATACCGACCGCATAGGCGATACCCATGTCTCTAAAGGTTTCGTAGGTGATCTTCCATTCGCCATCCCAGAGCAAGGCGACTGAGTCTAACCCTGTGGGTTGGTGAATATAATGCTGATCAAACCCTAAGCCATCGGTGCCATCAATTTTGCCCGCCATATCGAACATACCGTAGAGCGGGCTGTCCAGTGGTCCCGACATATCGGCGACGACCATGATCATAGGGATCATATTCTTATGGATAATTGGTGCATCGATTTTGCCGCGTTTGATGGTCACCAGCTCAGAGACAGGCACAGATTGCCCCGTTTGGCTCAGTAACTTCATATTCAGCACTTGCTCTAAATCGACTTTCGCGCCTTCGTTTAATTGCAGGCGGATCGGTATCGGTTGTTTTTGCTGGGCTTGATGTAAATAACTCACGTCTTTGCCGCCAACGGAGGTGGCAATCAAGTCGACAATATTGCTGTAGGGCACGGCCATCAAGCTGGCTTTACTGCGGTCGATCATCACCTGCCATTTTTGCTGGGCGGCGGGCAAGAAAATATCGATATCGACCACATCTTTGGTTTCATGGAACAGCGCCTGCATCTCGTAAGCGGCTTGCTCGCGGATCGCGGGGCTTGGGCCATATACTTCGGCAACCAGCGGCGACCACACTGGCGGCCCTGGTGGAACTTCAACCACTTTGATATTGGCTTGATATTGCTCGCCAATTTGCTGCAGTTCGTCTCGCACCGATATCGCTATGCTGTGGCTGTCGCGCTTGCGGTGTTTCTTATCCACTAGGTTCACTTGGATGTCGCCAAGCTCTTGGCTGTGACGCAGGAAATAGTGGCGCACTAAGCCGTTAAAGTTCATTGGCGCGTTAGTGCCCGCATACAATTGCAGATGCTCGACCTCAGGGACGGTTGTTAGGTAGCGACTCAAATCCTGCAATACTCTTTGTGTTTGCTCTACGGGAGTGCCTTCTGGCATGTCCACCATCACTTGAAACTCGGACTTATTATCGAAGGGCAGCATTTTCAGTACCACGAGCTGACCCACGGGGAGCGCGACAGCGATACCGATCAACACAAATACGCCGGCAGCCAGTCCTATTCTTGCCTTACGGGCATTTTTACCCAGCAGGAAAGGACCAATTAAGTGAGTAAAGAGGCGCACCATCTTAGTTTCAGCTTCATCCTCGTGCGAGGCTTGGGCAGTATCGTGTTGGTCATTATGTTTCAGCAGTTTACGACTGAGCCAAGGAGTGACCACAAATGCCACTACGAGGGAAATTAACATGCCCATACTGGCGTTGATGGGGATCGGGCTCATGTAAGGCCCCATTAAGCCCGATACAAAAGCCATCGGCAGCAAGGCTGCGATAACAGTAAATGTCGCCAGAATCGTCGGGCCACCGACTTCATCGACCGCCACAGGAATAAGCTCGCTGAAGGAATTTTTGCCGAGCGCCATATGCCGGTGGATGTTTTCTACTACGACTATGGCATCGTCGACCAAGATGCCGATGGAGAAAATCAAGGCGAACAAGGACACGCGGTTTAAGGTAAATCCCCACGCCCAAGAGGCGAAAAGGGTGATCGCTAGCGTGATAATAATGGCCACGCCCACGACTAAGGATTCGCGTGCGCCCATGGTTAAAAAGACCAGCACGACTACGGCGCTGGTGGCAAAAATCAGTTTTAAAATAAGGGTGTTAGATTTATCCGCCGCGGTTTCGCCATAGTTACGTGACACTGTGACTTCGACATTTGCCGGGATCAACACATTGTCGACTTTAGCTATCCGCTCAATCACACTGTCGGCGATGTCGACGGCATTTTGGCCTGCTTGTTTACCAATTGCGATGGTGACGGCGGGATAAATGTCGGTTTTATCTGCGTGCCAAACGCTCTGTTTAGGGATATCACTTTTTAAGCTGATTTCGGCAATATCCGCCAAATAAATCGGAATAGTCTTACCTTGTTTATCTTGATAGACACTGACGACTAATTGCTTGAGATCGTCGATGGATTGTAAAAACTGCCCAGCCTGAACTTTAATCTCTTGATTGCCTTGCACTAAGGATGCAGGCATAGAGACCATATTATTGTCATTCAGGCTTTGTCTTAACTTATCGTAGGTCAGATTAAAGCTGTTCATCTTGGCGGGATCGATACGTATGTTGGCCACCATATCGTGCTGGCCAACGGTATCTATTTCGCGAGTGCCGGGAATACGCTTAATTTCGGTTTCTAATCCAAGGGCGACATGGGTTAGCTGCTCAGCCGACACTTGCCTGTCCTTAGACCACAAGGTCAAACTGACAATGGGCACATCATCGATGCCGCGGGGTTTAATTAGCGGATCGCCCACGCCAGCGCCCCTTGGCAATTTATCCATATTGGAATAAATCTGGTTGTATAGGCTGACGATGGCATCATTGCGCCCGACGCCGACCTTAAAGATGACGATGATCAGCGCGCCATCGGGTTGGGAGAACGAGTACAGAGTATCTATGCCTTTGATTTCGGAGATCACTTGTTCCGCTGGCAGAGTGACTAAGTTTTCAACTTCCGTGGGTGTCGCGCCGGGAAAAGGGATAAACACATCGGCAAAGGTGACATCAATTTGTGGCTCTTCTTCTTTTGGCGTGACCAAAATAGCGAATAAGCCAAGTAAGAGCCCAAGAAGTGCTAATAGTGGCGTGATGGCGCTATTTTGAAAGGCAGCGGCAATTCGTCCGGAAATCCCAAGTGTGGTTTGTGGTACTGGAGCATGTTTCATAAAACAACCTCGACAAAGCTTAAGTCGCTAGGGAATTTATTGCTTCTTGCTGAGCAACACTTGGTAGGCATCAACGGCCACCTTGTCACCTGACTTAAGGCCCGCAAGCACTTCTACCTCGCCATCTAAGGGCTCAGTGACACGGACTTGGGTCAGCACAAAGGCTTCGCCTTGTTTAAGGTAAACACTGCTCAGTTCGTTCATTGTGAGCAGTGCAGAGGCGGGCAGTTGGATTTTTTCCCGATCGCCATTTTTAAAGGAAGCTTTTGCCCAAGTACCAGGTTGAAGATTGGCTTCATTTTCTGGCAGATTAATTCGCACTTGATAACTGTGGCTGACGGGATCGGCGAAACTGAAAATCGTGAGGTCGGTTGAGGTGAACTCGCGCCCATCACTTAAACGGACGAGAAATTCGGGGGAATTTTTAAGTTGGTTAATGTAACGCTGTGGCACTTGGGTAATGGCGCGCATTTGACTCGCGGAAAACCCTGAAAGTAGTGCTTGTCCTGGGCTTACGGTTTCGCCAAGTTCGACAAAACGCTCAGTGACTATGCCACTAAAAGGCGCTGAAACGACAGTGTATTTTAAGGATTCGTTGGCTTTGATGACACGGGCTTGTGCTGCACTGACGGCTTGTTCTGTTGCTTTAGCATTGGCGGTGGCTTCATCCATCGCGCCCTTAGAAATCGCGCCTTGGGGAAATAGCTCTTTATAACGTTTGTATTGTGCCTGAGCTTCGACATTTAAAGCCTTCGCTTTGGCTAGATCAGCCTCAAAGCTTGCCAGTTCAGCGCCTTGCTCTTTACTGGTAATTTCCAGTAGGGCGGCTCCTTCGGGGACGACATCGTTAACATCGTAGTTGAGTTTGACAATACGACCAGAGGTTTGCGCCGATACCGTCGCTGCTTTTATTGCTTCAATGGTGGCGTCTAAGGTGACCCAATTCGGATAGGGTTTATTTAGGACTTCGATGGTTTCGACTGAGGCAGCCTGAGCTTGAGTACTGGAAAGTGCCAGCAGTAAGAAAAAAGCACGAGAAATTGATGTCATAACTTATATCACCCCAGATGTAATTTATGAGAAAATTCTAATGGAGTTGTTTTCAATAGGCAATCAATATTTATTAGAAAAATTTAATGTAGTGTTTTTACCTAATTTAGGAATAAGGAATAAGGCCTATAGCGCCTTATTCCTCATGCTTCAGAGTTTCAAATTAAACCTAAAATTTAGTCATTTAAATAATAGGTTAGTGTGGAAACGATGCGAATTTGTTTAATGTAAGGTGTGCTGCTGTCGCGGTCTGAAATGGTGAACTGGCCTTGACTCGCACTTTTAATTTTTCCGAGGCGAGAATCCGAATCCTTAGCAAATTTTTCAGCCACTTCGCGGGCATTTTGAGTCGCTTCTTGCACCATGATAGGTTTGACTGAGTTGAGATCGGTAAACAGAAACTCAGTGCGATTATCATAATCTTGGCTGGCAATCGCTATACCTTCTTTTACTAAGTTAATCATTTGCTTACGGGTGTTCAGCATGAGATCAATCTGTGGGGTATAAACTGATAGGTTCACTTTTGCCGAGTAACGGTATCTGACGTTGGGATCGACATAACCTTGGGCTTGGCGATCTTCAATTGAAGGCAAAGAGACAGTAATTTCGCTGTCGCTAAAGCCTTGTTCCTTTAAAAACGCCACAACACGATCGGTTTTTTGCTGAACCGTCTCATAGAGTTTAGGCAGATTGTTATCGACCTCAGTGAAATTGATTGGCCAAATTGCCACATTGGCTTTGACTTCTTTTTCCGCTAAGCCCTTTACCGTGACAGTGCGTTCCATGGCTTTCATTTGCAATAGTGCTGAGCTTGCTGTCTGGCCTACATAAACAAGTCCAGCGCAAAGGAAACCACCTAACAGCAGGGCAGGAAGGATGTTACTTTTTTCCATAAAAAGAATCTCTTGATTAGATGAACTCAGTCTACGATACCGAATAAACCTCAGTCATGCACTTAATGCCACTCGCTTAAGAGCGAGTGGCATTTTTACTTGGATATTTCACCGTTTTCCTTAGCACCACACGCGGGTAGCTGGACCGCTTTCTCTTTGGGGGTAAAATCAACCTTTTGCCATTTTCCCTCAGTCGTTTTAAGTGCTGTGGGATCGCTCCTGGACTCCCTCTGTCGCTCCAACCAAACTCATCCTGTATTAAAAACAGGGCATTAATGAAACTGATCCTCTGTGGCTCAACTTTATGCTGTAATGCCATTGCGGCCATCTCTAGCCGAACAATATTGTAGGTCGTCAAGATCCCCCATAATTCTTGATACACCCCATCCTTCTTCTTACTGCGCAGGACAGGTTTATTTTCCAGTTGATATTGCTTCAGCTCACCATACCCCCTCTCTATCTCCCATCGTTGCCAATATACCTTGAGCAAATCGTTCACTGGATAGGTATTGGGGCATAGACAGGACGTGATAAACCCTTTGATATCACCTTTGGGTGACGGAATAAGGATAAGGCGGGCTTGCCAGCGCTCCCCCAGATAAGGCGCTTGCTGTTTAGCTTGGGGTGATACTGGCATCTCAACCAGATGGTCATACTCTGAGAATGACTCGATAATTTGATAGCGGGTCTTAGACTTTATCGGGGTTAACCAATGGGTGTTAGCACCGCTTCCTTGCCAGCTGATGAGTAATTCCGCAGACATAAACCCACGGTCAAACAACGTGAGCGAATGCTCGGGAGCTGAGCCAACCAATTGCTGTGCATAGTGAATTTCACTGTGGGTAACGGGCCCGAAAGCCGCATCAGAAAGTAAGTGGCTACGAGTAGACATTAAGGTGACCGCCAACACAGAGGGGAAAGAAGCCGTGCTTTGTGCAAAGCCAAAGTGATGATTTTCTTCAGTGTTATGAGTCTTAAAGTACGTCCCATCAACACTGAGCAATTTCAATCCCGCTATCTCATCAAATTCGCACTGCGTTTCCCACTGTGCGGCGGTTGTTTTGAACAGATAACGCATGGGCTCTGAACCCAGCTTTTCTTTGGCTTTGATGATACTACTGGTCGCCAGTGGTGGGAGCTCCCCCTTGGCGTCGGGAAACGCCAGTGACAGCGTATCACAGACTTGCTGAATCGAGCGGTTACGCATCAAACCAATGCCTAGAACCAACCAAACAGCTTGCTCAGCAGGGAAACGGCGGGTTCGAAGCGAGGCCCTGCCAGTTTGTTGCACCGCCTCAGCCACCCAATCGATGGGAACATGTTTGGCGAATACATCAATATCCTGCGCTTGGCAAAATTCAGCGGTAACGAGTAGCTCTTTAGAAAATTCAGACATAAAAAATCAGCCGCAACTTAGATTGCGGCTGATTATGAAGCCCTTGAAAGATCGTTCAACTACTTAAAACGATCGGCATTAAGTCATGCACTGGGTTTATTCGGAATAGATGCCGCTTAAGGCAGAGGAGATTATGTTGAGAGATGAGTTTTGAAATATCTGTTTAAAGCATTTATTTTTCAGGAGGGATGGCGCTTGGCTGCCATAATTCGACTTTATTGCCGTCAGGGTCAATAAACCAGCCAAAGCGGCCAAATTCTGAATCTTCAATACCACCAATCGGTTGACCGCCACCTTGCTCTACTTGTACTAGGGCTTGCTCTAGATCGTCAACGACAAAGTTGAACATAAACCCTTTATCTGAGGGGGCGAAATAGTCCGTGCTATGGGCGAAAGGAGTCCAAACATGGTAGCCAAGAGTTGATTTATCTGTGTGATAAAACGCGGCGCCTCCCCAGTTTTCAATAGGGACTTGAAGATGGGTTTTGTACCAAGTTGCCAAGGCAACGGGATCGACACTTTTAAAGAAAATTCCACCGAGTCCAATGACTTTAGCCATAGCCGTAGCTGCATTTACAGGAGTATGAATTAACTTTAGGCAATAAATGCTTAAGATACAAAAAAGCCGCAAAAAATGCGGCTTTTGGTGTTAGGAATTTATCTTAGAACTGGTAGCTGTATTGAACTGAGTAGTACATACCACTCGATTCAGTAATCGCATTAACAGGGCCAGCGATTGCGCTGTTTTCGATCAGGTGAACTTCTTCACCTTTAATATAAGCGATACCAAAGTCAACCGTGTTTTGTAGGTTGATATGGTAGCTCATACCCGCTGTGTACCAGTTACGGTCAGAGTCTGGGAATGAAATAGAGCTAATTTCGTCCACAACGCCTTGGTCATGCATATAACCTGCACGAACGGTGAATTGTTCGTTGATAGTATAAGTACCACCTAGGCTGAATAACCATGAATCTTTCCATTGGTATTCTTTCAGCGCAACATCACCTACGGCTTGAGTCACTCCAACAGCAGGAATGGTTGCAACACCATCTTTAGCTGTGATTTGTTCAAAATTACCCCATTGGGTGTGCTGCGCTGTATAGTGCAGAGCAAACTTAGGGGTGATTTGATGAAAACCTGCAACTTGGAAGATATCCGCTAGCGGTACATTTAAACTATCAAAACTGGTGGCAACAGCCACTTGTCCAACATTTGGTATATTGGTTGATGTAATGGTATTAACATCACCTTTAACATTCACTGTTGGGCTGAAACGGTAGCTGATACCGAAACGATTGTCTTTATCTAACTCAATTGTGGCACCCACAATACCACCAAACGCCCAACCGTCAGCGTCGACGTCAACCAGAGGTGTCGCGCCCATGTTACGGGTTAAACGACCTTCACCGTAAATGGCATCAATACCAGCACCGATACTGAACATGTCATTAATACGGTATGAAAGGCTGGTGTTAAAATTAACCGTTGTTACTTCTGTTTCGCCAAGCAGATCATAAGGTGCTGGTGAGCCTGCTGGTAAACTCTTTGAAAGTGAGCTGGCATCGGTACCGGTACCAAAGTTAGAGAAAGCGGCAAAACCTACGGCGAACTTATCGTCGATGGGGTGGATGTAGAAAATATTAGGGATAATTTTAGAGCTACCCGCGTCATCGATGCTGCCTAAGTCAACGGCACCACCGGCAAAGTTAACGTCTTTAACATCAACAGTAATATCGGCATAAGTTAAGCCGAAGGAGATCGCATCTTTATCGAATAATGCCATAGCAGCAGGGTTACGTGATAACACAGAAGCGTTATCGGCAATAACCGCATCACCCGCAAATGCACGGCCCATACCCGTTGCTGATTGGCTGTTTAGTTGAAAACCTGAAGCTAAGGTTTGTGTGCTTGCTAATGCGACAGAAACGGCAATGAGTGTCTTGTTGAATGTTTTCATTATTATTCTCTCTATTTTTTATAAGTATTGGATTTTTATTCGGTCCTAGTCCGCCGAAAGTATTTAAATCCATTTATTAGTCTCCGGCATCTTATGGATTCAATGTATCCTCAACAAGTCCGACCAGAAGTGACATATGTTAATTTTCAGTTAATTAAAAGTCTTTAAAACAAGAGTGATACTTTAGTATGCTTGAATGGTCTGGCCAGATGCTTGATATGAAGGGCTTTGGGTGCTGCTATGGGTTTCAATTGAAGTTAACGGTTTGTAATGGTGTGTAGGGTATTTAAAAGGATACAAAATGTAAAAAGCGCACACTTGTGCGCTTTTAAACATATGGAAGCATATCTAGATTAGAGTGCAGACTTAAATTGTTCGAACTCTGTCGTTATTTTTTCACTTGGAGCAGAGAATTTACTGACTAAAATACCCGCAATAGTCGCGAATATAAACCCAGGAAGGATTTCGTATACTTCAAAAATGCCACCAGTGAGTTGCTTCCAAATCACCACGGTTAATGCACCGACAATAATAGTGGCAATAGCGCCATTACGGCTATATTGCTTCCAAAACAGGGATAACAAGACTACGGGACCAAAGGCCGCACCAAAGCCTGCCCAAGCATAACTCACTAGGCTGAGTACGCTACTTTCAGGATTGAGTGCTATCACACCTGCAATCACAGCGATAGCGAGTACACCTAAACGACCTACCATCATTAGCTCGCGATCATCGGCCTTTGGGCGCAACCATTTACGGTAGAAATCTTCGGTAATGACACTTGAGCAGACTAAGAGTTGTGAGTCGATAGTACTCATGATTGCCGATAAAATAGCGGCGATTAATAGCCCACCAATCCATGGGTTAAACGCCGCTTGAGCTAAATGGATAAACACTGTTTCAGAATTGGCTAATGGCTCTTTGGCGAAATAGAGCGAGCCTGCGATACCTGTGGCTAATGCGCCAATGAGAGATAACACCATCCAGCTCATGGCAATACGGCGTGACAAGGGCAGGGCATCGGCACTGCCTATCGCCATAAAACGCGACAAAATATGTGGCTGACCAAAATAACCTAGGCCCCATGCGAGCAAAGATAACATGCCGATGGCAGTGGTTTTGTCATTGACCAATGCCAACATCGCGGGATCGATCGTTTCAATACCTGCATGGCTTTCGGGGTGAGCGAAAACGGCGAAAGGGACAATCAATAGGGCGATGAGCATTAAACTGCCTTGGAAAAAGTCAGTCCAACACACTGCAAAGAAACCGCCAATAAAGGTGTAACCGACTATGATGGCCGAGCCAATCACGAGGGCTGCGGTGTAATCAAGCCCAAAGACCTTCTCAAACAAAATCGCGCCACCGACCATGCCAGAGGAGGCATAGAAAGTAAAAAACACCAGAATAGTGATTGCGGAAACCAGTTTGAGATAGCCTTGGGTATCGTGGAAACGTTTCTCGAAAAAATCCGGTAAAGTGAGGGCGTTATCGGCGAGTTGGGTATAAATGCGCAGTCGTTTGGCAACAAATAACCAGTTTAGCCAAGCACCAATAATTAATCCTACGCCAATCCAGGCTGCACCTAAGCCGCTTAAGTAAACTGCGCCGGGTAACCCCAGTAACAGCCAACCTGACATGTCAGATGCACCCACGCTGAGCGCGGTTACTGCGGGGCCCATTTTGCGGCCGCCTAAAATATAATCATCAACAGTATCGGTAGCACGGTAAGCCCAAAAACCTATGCCCATCATCAATACTAAGTAACCAACAAATGTGATTAAAATCGGGGTTTCAATCGTCATCTTGCCTTTTCCCATCTTTTTATTATTAAAAGTGGCAAGCATGCTACCAGATGTTTGAACGTGCGCCCATTAGCAGATGTAAGTGTGATTGAAATCTAACCTCCGATAACATGAAAATATCGGAGATTGATTTTTAAATGCAAGTTATAACAATAGCTTAAATAAATATATTCTTGATTTCGTCTTTTATATAGCTAAGGTCAGCTTGATCCTCACCTATGAGCAAAATAAATGCATCGGGCGTTTCAAAGCCCATTCCTTGATATTTACCGTCGGCGAAGGTTTTATCCAACACCATACGTTTCTCGAGTGGCACGATAAAGAGTGTCACCTTACTTTGTTCGCCCTGAAGTACTAAGTGCAGGCTTTTTACCCCTTGAAAATCGCAATAAGAGGTGTAATACACTTTGCCCGGTTGTTGGGTAAATTTGGCATTGCCAAAGTCTTTTATCGACGCAAGCTGGGCATTTTTTTGACTAAAATTGACATTTTGATCGACATGCAAGGCAATATCTTCATGGTAGACATGGGCCAGTGCATGTTCAGCCAAATCAATAGGCCCTAAGCGTAATAGGCTGAAGCTGATCCCTACCACAAACGCAACCGAGGCTGCCATGGCCACTAAAAAAAACGTTTGCCGGCGCTGTTTATGGTGCTGTTGTAACTGCTGACGCAAAATGAGTTTGTCGGCGAGATCCTCAGCCACATCTACTTTCAATGCGTTGCTCAGTTTGGCATCAAGGTTTTTAAGCTCATTGATTAGGGCTTGGTTTTCTGGCTTTGCATTGATCTGCGCCAGAAAGTCAGCATCTTGATTATGAGGATCTTCATAAGCTTGACGTCTAAATTTAAGCTCATCCATTGGATTGACCTCTCACATCATTCTTCTCAAGTAATTCTTTCAATTGGCTCCTCGCCCGAAATAAACGCGTCATTACGGTGTTGCGATTGAGCTCCATCAGCTCGGCGATTTCATCACCGCTAAAGCCACCAATGAGCTGGAGTAAGAGTGGTTCGCGGTATTCGATATCCAGCTTGCCAATTTGTCGACGGATCAGATATTGCTCGGTCTGCTCTTCACTGCTATTGGAGATATTGTCCTCTAAGGTATCTTGCTCAACGTCGGAATAATCGAACTGTTTACGCTCGAAACGCCGCGCATTTTCACGCCTAAGAATCGTGATCAGCCAAGCTTTCGCCGCTTTATCATCCTTGAGGGAATCCAAAGAGCGCCACGCCCGCAAGAAGGTTTCTTGGGTAATGTCTTCAGCCACGTGCTTATCGCCGCATAACCAATAGGCGTAGCGGAAAATGTCTGCATGTAGCGCCTTGACTAGGCTGTTGTATCGTCGTTGTTTGCTTAGCATGTCAGAAGAGACCGCGGGCTCGACGGATTTCTTGCGCCAGTTAGCAAACATTTTTTATCTTTGGGCTTTTTGGCGGAATATTTAGCATAGTAGCACTCGCTTCTTTGTCATTAACCCCATCATTTATTTAGGATTCAGTGGGCTTAATGGCGCTGATTTTGGGTTTGAATGTTTATGCTCACAGGCCTTAACCGCGTTAAGTAAGGCGGTACATTCGGCGCTTAAGTGGCTATTTGTATTGTTAGAATTCGCACTGCTCGTATTAGCACTGTCAGTATGGTGGCTCTTATCGGCCTTCGCACTGTAGGCTTTGATTTGCAGTTGCTGTATCGCTGCTGCCAGTTGTGGTGACTGCTCAGCAATCTTATCTAATGTCATAGGCGTTTGCTGTAACTCACTGAAAGATCGCTGCAATTGCAACATAATTCGGCTTACATCGCCACTGGCGCAGGCTTGCTCTAATCCTTTCAAGCCGGAGGCAGTCACTGATTGTGCTGAACTGATTGAAGAGTTTACTGCAATTGGGGCGGCCGTTTGGTTTTTTAAGGCGCGGCGCCAAGCGACTAAGGTGATAATCCAAGCGACTAGAGTGACCAGCCATAGCGCAGCAAAAACAGTGGTTAGCCAAGACCAGCCCTTATCGGCCGCGGAGTTGGTTTCCCATGTTGGTTGAGCTGGCGTATCACTGACAGCACCACCTTCAACGATTATGGTACGTGCGGGCAGCGTTGCAGTTTCTTGACGTTTAAGGCGCGGATTCCACCAAGGCACTTTGATTTCGGGCAAGGTAAAGGTGCCCGCTTTGCTGGGAACGATTGCCGAAGTAATACTGTACTGCGAAACAATTTGTGCATCGCGCACAAAGGTCTGCCGCAGGGGTTTTTCTGGGTATGACTTGAGTTCATCGGGCAGAGTTTGCACTATATCAGGCAGACTATTTTCATCGGCATTGGAAGCCAACAGTGTAATAGTGCGGGTGATAGGGCTACCGACGGTAAACTTTTTAATATCCTCAGGGAAGTTTTCTTTTAGCGCTACTAAATCGGCAACCAGCCATTGGCCTTGGAAGCTTGTTGGTGCGGGATTCACTTGAACTGTCAGTGAGGGCGCGCCTGCTTGCATTGGGCGGCTTTCATTAAAGCCAAACATGCCGCCGCGGCGTTGGGATTCTACCAGCACATCGCCAGCAAAGGTTGCACCTTTAATATTCACTTGGCCGGGCAAATCGGGAATGATGCCATAGGTGCGTTCAATCACGCGGTAACGTCGGCCATCGACTATCTCTGAACCATCCCTATCTTCACCGATTTGTTTGATCTGTGCGCCTTCTATCACAGGTGCACTCAATACGCCCCTTTGTAATTCCACCGCCAGATAGAGCTTCACCTTGTAGGTAATGAGCTGCCCAACATAGGCTTCGTCGGTCGAGACTTTGGCGTCAATGAACAGATTGTTCATTTGCGCGGGCTGGCTACCAGTTTCGACCACTTTGAGTGGAATAGGCGATGAGCTGACGCCGTCAATACTAAAGGCTGGAATGGTTAACTGGCCTTGTTGTTTTGGCGCGAGCAGTACTTGCCAGCGGGTTTCTTTGACCGCATCGAAGTTCATGATTTGCGTGCTGCGACTCACGCTAGTACGGCCGACAATAAAATCTTTCAGTAGTGCGGATGTGTCAAGCTTTCCGGTGTCGACTTCGTCATCGACACTGATGTTGAGCACAAAGTATTCGCCCTCCATCACAGGGTTGCGATCGACCGAGGCCTCAATTTTGCTAAGTGCAAAGGCGGGATGGGCCACTCCGATGGCAAGGAGTAGCAGGATAAAAAATTGTCTCGTCACCACTGTTCGTTATCCTTTGATATTTGGCCATTTTGACGGCGTTTTTGATATTCCAACTGCATCTTGTTGCGCAGTAACACTTGCGGGTCTTCACTCACGCCCCTCAGTGCTCGCTGCATTTCTGCGGGCAGTGGCTCGCTATTGGTTGGCGGTGCCTCTACCGATTCACTCATAGCAGCCTCTTGTTTATCTTGCGCATTTTGCTCAGGAGCTTCTTTGGCGGCAACGCTTTGCTTTTCTTGCTCAGCTGACTTTTGCTCTTCAGCATCGGCTTTAGCCTGCGCTTGCATCTTAGCTTCATTGTCTGCAGGTGAATTGTCTACCGGCTCATTTTCCTGCGCATCCTGCACGCCATTTTGCTGCTTGGCTTCATCCTGCTGATCCTGAGCATTGCCATTTTGCTTATCTTGCTCAGATAGTTGCTCATCCGTTTTTTGCTGTTCAGGGCTTTGATCCGCGTCGGCATTGTCCTGTTGATCCTGAGACTCTTGCCCTGCTTGATCTTGCTTATCTTTCTGAGCGCTATCTTGGTCAGATTGCTGTTTATCCTGCGACTTTTGGTCACCAGATTGTTGGTCGCCAGACTGTTGGTTGCCTGAATCGGGATCACCGGACTGTTGATCGCCTTGTTGATCTTGGTTCTTATCCTGTTGCTCGTTTTTACCTTGCTGTTGTTGCTGTTCTTGCAATAACTTTTCAGCTAGTTCAAGGTTGGCCTTGGCCGCAGGGAAATCAGCTTGTTTCTCAAGTGCGGCTTGATAGCGCTCCTTGGCCTTATCGGGTTTACCGAGCTGCATCAACGCATTGCCTTGATTGTAGAGGCCTTGGGCTGAGCTATCTTGCTCGAAGGTTTTCAGTGCTTGCGCAAAATCACCGGCTTTGTATTGGGCGCTGCCACGCCATTGGGGCGACTCAAACTGCTTAGCGGCGTTTGCGTAATCTTGGGATTGATAGGCCTGCATCGCTTGTTGATCTGTGGTTTTCCACACATTGTCCCAGGCATTGTCCCACATACTGGCATGGGCTGGCTGAGGCACAGCCGCGAGCAGTAAGCTGCCAGCAAGAGTGATAAATCCAACACTGGCCACGATTCCTTGTCTAAAGCTGAAAAGGGCGGGTAGCAGTAATAATAAGGCGAGGTAAGGACCGAGATCCTGCCAAGTTTCACCATCAAGATCTGTGGCTTTCGCATCGCCAGCATCGCTTAACCATTGCTGTAATTGGGCGAGATCATTACCGTCGGTGCGATTTTGGATTAAAACGCCTTTGTTATTCGCGGCCAGTTTTTGCAGCAGAGCGAAATCAGTGCTGGCCACAACGACTTCGTTGCTGCTGTCGCGTTGTAATTGTCCATCGGGTAGACGAATTGGCGCACCTTGGCTGGTGCCAAAAGCGACGACGGCGAGGCGATATTGGGTGCCATTTAATGCCGAGTTAGCCTCATCAAACTGGGCAGCAGTTATGCCATCTGTCATCAGGATAATATCACCGCGAATATGCCCACCCTGAGCCAGTAGCATTTTAGCTTGGGTCAAGCCTGCCGCTAAGTTTGAACCACGAACGGGCATAATCTCAGGACTTAACGTCGGCAGTAAATTGAGTAATGTGCCGGTATCACGGGTTAATGGGCTGATAGTAAAGGCATCGCCTGCAAAGGCGACTAAACCAGTTTCACCTTCTTTAAGATTACGCAGAAGATCCGTTGCCCTAAATTTGGCTTGGGTTAACCGATTCGGCGCAAGATCGGTGGCGAACATAGATACGGACATGTCCATCACCAGTACGCGGCCTTGCTCGGCGGCAAACACAGGTAAGGATTGTTTATTCACGGCAGGTCCGGCGAGTGCCAAGGTTGCAATCAACCAAGTGAAGGCTAATAAATGCAACGGACGGCGGGATTTTTTATTACCTTGGGTGACCAATACCTTGGCTAAGTGCGGCGCAATATAACGATTCCAAGCGCTGTGGCTCTCGTGTTGCCGCCATAAACTCAACAAGGCTAAGGCTAGCGGTACTAGTGCGAGTAGCCATTCGGGACGAATAAAATGTAGGCTCATTATTTGATGTTCCCCTGTGAAGTGGTTGCGACAGAGGGTTTAACGCGGCGCGCTGCAAACAGTGGCAATTGACCTAAGGCAATCCACAGACTCGTCAGTAATGCCAGTGCCAGCGGCCAATAGAACAGATCTGCCTGCGGACGATAGCTTAATTGATCGCGACTCACGGGTTCGAGTTTATCGATTTCTTGGTAAATCTGGTCTAGCTCTTGGCTGTTACGGGCGCGAAAATAACGGCCGTGGGTGACGTCGGCGATATGTTTAAGTTGGTTTTCATCCAGATCCATCGAAGGATTAACCCGCTCGCGGCCAAAGAGTGTACGGCGCTCCATTACATCTGCGCCCACACCAACCGTATAAATGGTAACTTTACGATTAGCGGCAATTTGCGCTGCTTGCTCTGGTTCGATATTGCCCGCATTGTTAGAACCGTCGGTCAATAAAATCAATACTCTATTACTCTCGTCCATTTTATCGAAGCGTTTTACCGCTAGAGCGATAGCTTCACCTATGGCGGTTTGCTTACCGACTAAGCCAATTTGTGCTTCTTTTAAAAATTGCGCCACTGAACGTCTATCTTGGGTGAGCGGCGCCTGTAAATAGGCGTGATCAGCAAAGAGGATCAAGCCGATACGGTCACCCTTGCGGCGCTCGATAAAGTCACTGACGACGTGCTGAATTAAAGTGAAACGATCGACGGTTTTGCCATTCACCACCATGTCTTCAATCTGCATACTGCCGGATAAATCCACCGCCATCATCAAATCACGGCCTTGGCTTGGCAGTTCGATAGGTTCACCAAGCCATTGAGGACGAGCAATAGCGAGCACTAACAGGCACCACATCAGCCAGTAGCGTTTGCGGCTCTGGCGCGTGTTGGCCGCTAAGCTTTGTTTGCCCGTTTGACTTATTCCGGGTAATTGCAGCCGGCCACCATCCACTTGTACTGTGTGTTGGCGCCAAAAAATCAAAGGTAAAGGCAATAACATCAATAGCCAAGGCCATGCAATTGTTAACATTGTGCCTCCGCTTTTTCAGTGTCAGTTTGCTGGGTTGGCGCTTGGCTTTTAGCTCGAGCGTCGCCACTAGCTTGAACGTAGCCCTTAGCTTGAACAAGATTCGGCTCAGGGGCACTCAGTTTTGCTTTCGATGCCAACCAAGCCTGTGCGAGTTGATGTAATTCATTGGCTTCAGCTAAGGTCAATGGCGTTGCCTGATGGCGTTTGGCTAATAAGGGGCCGATACGTTGGCGTTTATGCTCGGGTAAATAGCTGTCTAACCAAGCCGCCCAAGCTTCACCATCTAAGGAGGCTATCGCTTCTCTGCTGAGGTAACTCATGGCGGTGCGCTTTAATAGGCTGTTGACGTCAGAGGCATAGGAAGTCGCTTGTTTATCGAGCTGATTGAGTAACTGCTTCGCGGCTTTTTTCGGCGCTAAGTCACGGGCGCGTTGTCTTAGCCAGATAACTAAGAGTGTGATGAGGGCAATCACAAGTGCTAAAACCAGCCAATAACCGATTGCCCAAGGCCAAGCGCCGATCGGTTCGGGATGAATAATATCCTGCAGTTGAGCAAGTGCTGGATTTGGCGCCGTAAAAGGCATAGGTACTGTTGCCTGTGGATTTGCTATTTCTGAATTCACTGTTGCTGGATCCATAGTTAACGCAATAATTCCAATTGATGGGCTAGGGGAGCACCCGCATCTATGAGCTGGGTGCGAACGCGCAGTTGCTGCATCATGGCGATAAAATCGTTTTGCTGACGCAACTGAATGTCGAGCCAAGCCTGATAACTGTGGCGGGTAAGCACTAAGTCCTCATCCCCATCCCGTACCGGCAAATTAAAGTTGTGCGGTAACGGCAGTGTGCCTTGACGCAGAGGATCGGTAATAAGATAGGCACCCACATCGCAATGACGCTTAAGCTCGGTGAGAGGCGCGATACATTGGGGACTAAAATGGCTGCCATCTGTCACTATCCAAACTAAGGAGCCGGGTTTGGCGATACGTTGTAATCGCTGACAGGCACGCAGGATATGGTCAGGATCGCGCTGGCCAGTGCCAACATGATTGAGCTGATTTTCGTGCACACGGCGCAGGCCTGAGATCAATTGCAATATGCCCTGACGACGGCTGCGGGGTTTGAGCTCTAAATGCTCAGACTCGCATGCGATCAAGGCGCCGAGCCGATCGCCATGGTTAATCGCATTCCAACCTAAGGTGGTCGCAAGGTGTCCTGCTTGCACCGATTGCAGCAATAAACTCGAACCAAAATAGAGGCTTTGGCTCAAGTCGATTAACAATAAAATAGGGCGCTCACGTTCTTCGACAAATAACTTAGTGTGAGTTGTGCCTGTACGAGCGGTAACGCGCCAATCAATGGTGCGCACATCGTCGCCCTGTTGGTAGTGGCGCACCTCGGCAAACTCCATACCGCGGCCTTTGATTAAGCTGCTGCGATGGCCCGCTAAATTAGCGCGGGCACGGCTATAACGCTCAGGCATAGCACGGGCGATATTTTGGCACGCCAGCAGCTCTTGCTCGGTTAAATGCAAGCCATCGGCAAAAAGCGGCAAGCCATCGACCGAGGCTGAGAGTCGCGCTGTGTCACTCATCTTATTTCACCTTTATCTTCACCGTTAAGGTACTGCAACTTGACTTAAGATGTGGTTGATCACGTGATCGCGGCTGACACCTTCGGCCTGTGCTTGGTAGCTAAGTAGCAATCTGTGTCTTAACACGTTCGGTGCGACGGCTTGAATGTCTTCTGGTGAAACAAAGTCTCGCTCGTGCAGCCAAGCACGGGCGCGGGCGCAGCGTTCTAATGAAATGGTTGCACGCGGGCTGACGCCGTACTCAAGCCACTTAGCTAAGTCTTCGCTGTAACGTAAAGGCTCACGGGTCGCCATCACGATTTCGACTATGTACTTTTCGAGTGGCTCGGCGAGATAGATTTCCATGGCTTCGTCACGGGCGGCAAACACATCTGCTTGTGCAATCGGCTCAGTGGTTGGTAATTCGTGGGTCAGCGCTTCTTTGCGGGATTGACGCAGAATTTCGATTTCAGTCTCGCCGCTTGGGTAATCAAGGTTTAAGTGCATCAGAAAACGGTCAAGCTGTGCTTCGGGCAGCGGATAAGTGCCTTCGTTCTCTAATGGGTTTTGGGTGGCCATTACTAAAAACAGCGGTGGAAGTTTATAGCTGTGCTTACCAACTGTAACTTGACCTTCGGCCATGGCTTCTAATAAGGCTGACTGAACTTTGGCTGGGGCGCGGTTAATTTCGTCCGCCAAGATTAAATTGTGGAAAATCGGTCCGGCTTCAAATTCGAAGGTGCCGGTTTGCGAGCGATAGATATCTGTGCCAGTTAAGTCGGCAGGTAGCAGATCTGGGGTAAATTGAATGCGGTGAAAATCGCCCTCAACCCCGTCACATAAGGCTTTCACTGCACGGGTCTTTGCCAGTCCCGGAGGTCCTTCAACTAATAAGTGGCCATTGGCAATTAAGGCAATGAGCAGATTTTCGGTCAATACTGGCTGCCCTAAAACAACCTTATTTAGGTAAGTGCGTAATGCGTGGAAGCGACTCAAAGGCATGATGCTACTCGTTTTATTATGTTGAAAATACGTGTGTGGGCTATAGACAACAGCTATGGTAAAGAATTCCCTTAGGGTTTGGCTAGTGTTAAAAAAACAAACAGGTGTTTAAAACTTGCTGACAAGAAGTTAGAATCAGATCACACTTTAATGGTCAGACCTGTTATTGGGCGTTTTTCGCCGTAAAACAATGGGTCAAACACGGAAATAGCTAGCGCCGCCTGAAATCTCTCAGCGATTGCGCACATAAAGAGGGTGACAAATGAGTGATAGACAACAGGTTACGAACGCCAAGGGTGAACGTATCGCCATTGTAGCGGGTTTAAGAACGCCATTTGCAAAGCAAGCCACGGCATTCCACGGCGTATCGGCGCTCGATATGGGCAAAATGGTGGTCAATGAATTATTGGCGCGCTCTGAACTCGATCCTAAGCTGATTGAGCAATTAGTGTATGGACAAGTCGTGCAAATGCCGGCTGCACCTAACATTGCCCGTGAAATCGTACTCGGTACTGGCATGAATGTGTCGACCGATGCCTATAGTGTCACTCGCGCCTGTGCAACTAGCTTTCAATCTGCCGTCAACGTGGCTGAATCTATCATGACGGGTAATATCGAAATCGGTATTGCGGGCGGCGCCGACTCTTCCTCTGTATTGCCTATCGGTGTATCGAAAAAATTAGCCCATGCGTTAGTCGATTTGAATAAAGCCCGTAGCTTTGGACAAAAATTACAAATTTTCCGCCGTTTAGGCATAAAGGATTTATTACCTGTGCCGCCTGCTGTGGCAGAGTACTCAACGGGCTTGTCTATGGGACAAACCGCCGAGCAGATGGCAAAAACCTACAATATTAGTCGTGCCGATCAAGATGCCTTAGCGCACCGTTCACATACCTTAGCGAGCGAAACTTGGGCTTCGGGCCATTTGCGTGACGAAGTTATGGTCGCGCATATACCGCCGTATAAGCAGTTTATCGATCGCGATAACAATATCCGCGAAAACTCAGTATTGGAGTCATATGCTAAGTTGCGCCCTGCATTCGACAAACAACACGGTACTGTGACGGCGGCCAATAGTACGCCACTGACGGACGGTGCCTCAGCGATTATCCTGATGAGTGAAGGTCGAGCCAAAGCCTTAGGTTATCAACCGATTGGTTACATTAAGAGTTACGCCTTTAGCGCCATTGATGTGTGGCAAGATATGCTGATGGGGCCATCCTACGCGACGCCACTGGCGTTAAAACGTGCTGGAATGGAATTAGAAGATCTTACCCTGATTGAAATGCACGAAGCCTTTGCTGCGCAGACATTAGCGAATATGCAGATGTTTGCTTCGAAAAAATTTGCCGAAGAAAAACTCGGCCGCAACCGCGCGATTGGCGAAATCGACATGAGCAAGTTTAACGTGCTCGGTGGCTCGCTCGCTTATGGTCATCCTTTTGCGGCAACGGGAACCCGTTTAATCACCCAAGTGTGTCGTGAGCTTAAGCGCCGTGGTGGTGGAACTGGCTTAACGACGGCTTGTGCGGCCGGTGGTTTGGGTGTGGCTATGATAGTGGAAGTGGAGTAATCGGCATGGAAAAGACCTTTAATTTAACCCGCCGCGACGACGGCATTGCCATTTTGACTATGGATGTTCCTGGCGAAACCATGAACACCCTAAAAGCACAGTTTGGCCCTGAAATCAGTGAGATTCTGGCTGAGATTAAAAGCGATCCTCATATTCGTGGGCTCGTGCTGATCTCGGGCAAGAAAGATTCTTTCGTCGCGGGCGCGGACATTTCTATGCTCGATGCCTGTAAAACGGCGGGCGATGCCAAAGCCTTATCCCAGCAAGGGCATGTGGTTTTTAATGAGTTAGAAGCCTTAAAAATTCCTGTAGTAGCGGCAATCCATGGTGCCTGTTTAGGTGGTGGTTTAGAGTTAGCCTTAGCCTGCCATCAAAGGGTATGTAGCGACGATGGTAAAACCATGCTCGGCGTACCGGAAGTTCAACTTGGCTTATTACCTGGCGGCGGTGGGACTCAACGTTTGCCTCGTTTAGTCGGCATTACCACCGCCTTAGACATGATGTTGACAGGTAAACAAATCCGTCCTAAACAAGCCTTGAAAATGGGCTTAGTGAATGATGTTGTACCGCAGACCATTTTGCTGCAAACCGCAGTTGAGATGGCGCTTGCTGGTAAACGTGCACCGAAACCTGTTAAAAAGTCACTCGTTAATCAAGTGCTTGAAGGCACGAGCTTTGGCCGTAACATTATTTTCGATCAAGCGACTAAACAAGTCGAAAAGAAAACCCAAGGTAATTATCCAGCACCAGCCAAAATTATTGACTGCGTGCGTCAAGGGATTGCGAAGGGGATGCAAAAAGGGCTAGAAGTCGAAGCGAGTCACTTTGCCGAATTAGTGGTATCAAAAGAATCTGAAGCGCTGCGCAGTATTTTCTTCGCCACCACAGAAATGAAGAAAGAAACCGGCGCTGAGGGTGCTACGCCGCGTAAAGTGAAGAAAGCGGTGATCTTAGGTGGCGGTTTAATGGGCGGAGGCATTGCCTCTGTGACTACCACTAAGGCTAAAATCCCCGTTCGCGTCAAAGACATCAGCGAAAAAGGTTTAAGCAATGCATTAGCCTACGCTTATAAGTTGTTGGATAAAGGGGTAAAGCGCCGCCATATGACGCCTGCTGCCCGTGACAATTTAATGGCGCTGATGACGACAACCACTGAGTATAAAGGCGTTAACGATGCCGATATCGTTGTGGAAGCGGTATTTGAAGATTTAGCACTTAAGCATCAAATGGTGAAAGACATAGAGCGTGAGTGTGGTGAGCACACTATTTTTGCGTCAAATACTTCATCTTTGCCTATTAGCCAAATCGCCGAGGCGGCAACGCGTCCCGAGAACGTGATTGGTCTGCATTATTTCTCGCCAGTAGAGAAAATGCCGCTGGTGGAAGTGATTGCCCATGCTAAAACGTCACCAGAAACCATTGCGACCACGGTCGCATTTGCCCGTAAGCAAGGTAAAACACCGATAGTGGTGCAGGATGGTGCGGGTTTCTACGTGAACCGTATTCTGGCGCTGTATATGAACGAGGCTGCGCAATTATTACTTGAAGGCCAAAGTGTTGAACATCTGGATAAAGCCTTAGTGAAGTTTGGTTTCCCTGTGGGACCGATTACTTTACTCGACGAAGTGGGTATCGACGTGGGCGCAAAAATTTCACCGATCCTTGAGAAAGAATTGGGTGAACGTTTTAAAGCGCCAGCGGCATTTGACAAGCTTTTAGGTGACGATCGTAAAGGCCGTAAAAATGGCAAAGGTTTCTATCAATACGGCGCATCGAGCAAGAAAGCTAAAGCCGTCGATGAAAGTGTTTATGGCGTGTTAGGCATTAAGCCTGGCACCAATAAAGACGCAAAAGCGGTTGCCGAGCGTTGTGTCGTACAAATGCTCAATGAAGCGGTGCGTTGTTTAGATGATGGTATTATTGCATCGCCAAGAGACGGTGATATTGGCGCCATTTTTGGTATTGGCTTCCCGCCATTCCTCGGTGGCCCATTCCATTATATTGACACTTTAGGCGCCGCGAACTTAGTGAAGATCCTTGAAGGTTATCAAAGTCAATTCGGTAACAGATTCGAACCTTGTGAGCGCTTAAAAACCATGGCTCAAGAAAACGCGAACTTTTTCTAAGTTTCAGTGAATCTAAGTCATCGTTAATCTAGGTCTTAGTTAATCAAAATTGAACAAAAAAGCGGCAGTTTGTTGCCGCTTTTTTATTGCCACAAGGCATGTTTTTGCCTAAAAAATGTTCATGTTGGGGATGTGGATCTTGTATAACCCGAGCCCTTTATCGAGAGTTCGGTGTTACGTGTTCTGTACTGAGAGCGTAGCGATGAATGAGTGTTGCTCGTTTATGCATAGTGCGGAGAACTTTTTATCCTGCTGTTAAAACGACGTATTTAACATGTGCATCAATCACCAAGATTACGCGAGTAGCATCCGCATTTTGATGAGGAATTAATTTCTCTACCTTTATGATTTATTTAGTTGTTTTTAAAGAGGTGGTTTGTGGTTTTGCTGGTTATGTTTATCGCATTAATCTCGGCTTGGTACTTCGGCTTAGCTGCATTTACCGCAGGTTTTACTGTTAAGCATTGGGTGCTGCTGGGTTTTGTGCTCGGGCCTCTGGCTTATCCACTCTTTACGACACATAGTCATTTAGCCTTGAGGAAAATCCGTTGTCGTGAGGAAGGGATATTAAATAGCTAATTTATTAATTTGTTAGGTAATTTCCATGACTACATGACTACATGACTACATGACTACATGACTACATGACTATTTAGTACTTTTATATTCACTTAAAACTAAAGGGAGTCAATGCTCCCTTTATTGTTTCTAAGCTGCGCTAACTTAATTAACTATCACTGTACATGAGTTAGACTCATGGCTACAGAACTTAAATTAGTTCCACCAACCTTTTGCTGAAATCACTTCAAGGTGATTCAAGCCTTCAGGCAACTTAACTTTTTTACGCGCTGGCTTGGATAAACCGAGTGCTTTTTTGATTGAATTTAACATAGTCACTCTCCTTAACCTGATTAATGTTATGCAACTTCAGAGTTAATAAATTTAACGTAAGGATGTCCTGCGACTTCGAGAGGTTTGAACTTCACGTAAGGATGCCCAGCGATTTCAAAAGGTTTGAACTTCACGTAAGGATGCCCAGCGATTTCAAAAGGTTTGAACTTCACATAAGGATGCCCAGCGATTTCAAAAGGTTTAAACTTCACATATGGATGCCCAGCGATTTCAAAAGGTTTAAACTTCACATATGGATGCCCAGTTACTTCTACTGGAGCAAGTTTAACTGCAGGTTCTTCTGAAGTAATTGACTTAGCTGCTGGTTCTAATTTAGTGCTATCTTCAAGTGCATAAGTATTTACTGCAAAACTAATTGAAGATAATAAAGTAACGGCGGCAAGGATTCCTTTCATCATTCTAATTCTCTCTCAGGGTAGTTGATATTGATTTATTATTGACACTGATAGTGCTGTTGCACTTGTTGTGCCAATGTTGTAAGTCGCAATCAAGTTGAGAGTAAATTGATTATGTAATGTTGCTTTTTGTGTTTAGCTTTATCATGTCTTCTTGGAGTAGTAAGGTAAATTCGGTCTCCTTTATGGCCTTACTAAAAATATAGCCTTGAATTTCTTCACAGTTGAGTGCCCGTAAAATGTTCAATTGTGCAGCTTGTTCTACCCCTTCACCTACAACAGAAAGCCCCATGTTATGGGCGATAGTGATAATAGAATCGACCATTTTGAGATCGCGATCAGACTTATCAATATCGTCAACAAAAGCTTTATCAATTTTTAAAGTATGAATCGGGAAACGTTTTAAGTATGAAAGGGACGAGTATCCAGTGCCGAAATCATCGAGTGCTAAACTAACGCCCATTTTAGCCAGTTGCTGCATGACAATAATAGCCGTTTCCGGCTGTTTAATGACGGTACCTTCAGTTATTTCTAATTCAAGATGACATGCAGGTAGTTTAGTGAGTCTTAATGTTGACTCTATTCGCTGTTGAATATCGGGCAGTGCAAATTGACGTGACGATAAATTGACGGCGACTCTGCCGCTGAATATGCCTTGTTCACGCCATTTCTGTGCTGCGAAACAGGCTTTGCGTAAGACTATTTCACCAATTTCAACAATTAAGCCGTTTTCTTCAGCAAGCGGAATAAAATCATTTGGGGGTATCAAGCCATGTACTGGATGATTTAATCTGACTAAAGCCTCCATACCTGCAATTTTACCGCTTTTAAGATCAACCTTAGGTTGATAATAAACTTCAAATAGATCATCTTTTAAGCCTTCACGGATAAGATTTTCTACTTCTAATTGCCTAATTGCATGTTGGTTCAAGGACTCAGAATAAAACTGGTAGCAATTACCTCCCGCAGACTTAGCATGGTACATAGCAATGTCAGCCTTTCTCAGTAATGCTTGCTCGCTTTGTTCATCTTCTGGGAACAGCACTATACCAATACTTAATCCTAGGACTAGCTGTTCATTGCTAACGTCAAATGCAGGTTTTAATCCCTCAATAATACGGTTAGCAATCGCAGCGCTGGCGCTTATATCTGAACCCTTGTCTAATACAATGGCGAATTCATCTCCGCCTAGACGATAAATACTGGTATTTTTAGGAAGTAAGGACTTAATGCGGGTAGCAACGAGCTTTAATAATGCATCCCCAATTTGATGGCCTAAGGAGTCATTAATACGTTTAAAATTATCAAGATCAAGTACCATAAGCGCATGAGCTATTTCTCGATTCACTAGGTTACTTAAGGTCACTTGTAAGTTGGAGCGATTTGGCAGTCCAGTTAAGAGATCGTTATTAGTTAATTTTCTAAGCTCTTCTTCTTGCTGCTTACGTCTTGATATATCAGAAAAAACACCAACATAGTGTGATAATTCGCCTAACTCATCATAGATAGCATCGATAGTGAGCTCCATATGGAAGTGACTGTTATCTCCTCTGGCGGCTTCGACTTCATTTGCCCAGCGACCTTGCTGTTTTAACATGGTTCTGATTTGGGTGGAGAAGGTTTCTGGATATAAATCAAATGTGAGTAAGTTGCCAATAAAGTCATTTCGGTTACGTAATGAAATTTTACAGCAAGCTTCGTTGACTTCGACAAAACGGTATTCGTTGTCGAGGATAAACATACCTTCCGAAATGTTTTCAATTGCTTTTTCAAAGAGTTTTAGTTGTTCTTCCTTTTGTTTAAACTGACTAATATTTTTAATCGTTCCAGTCATTCGCAGGGCATTATCTTTGTCATCCCGCTCTACAATTTTGGCACGGTCTAAGATCCATACCCAATTGTCGTCTTTGCCTTTTACCCTATATGCGGCTTCAAAATGATCTGTTTCACCATAAAAATGCTTATTGAGTGCTTCACGAACACGTTCTTGATCCATAGGATGTATATTACTCTCTTCATCCGATTTACCTGAACGATGTCCATCACGGGGAAATTCAAGTGCTCCCCAAATATTGGAGCGAAAAATGTTGCCAGTTTCTATATCCCAGTCCCACATTTCATCACCACTTCCCCAAAGGGAAAGTTTTAATCTTTCTTCGCTGAGTACAATCTGTCTTTGTGTTTCTCTACGACGTAGCACCGTTTTTATTACTAGATATGAGATACATAATACAATTGCAGCATAAATAGATTTTGCTTGAAATGATGACCACCAAGGAGGTGTTATAATGACAGCAAGCTCTTTTGTTGCTGCTTTTTCACCGGAAAGTGAGTTAACCGCATAAACTTGAAAAGTATAATTTCCTGGAGATAAGTTTGTATATGTTGCTG
Source organism: Shewanella sp. SM69 (assembly GCF_025653985.1). Classification (NCBI taxonomy): domain Bacteria; kingdom Pseudomonadati; phylum Pseudomonadota; class Gammaproteobacteria; order Alteromonadales; family Shewanellaceae; genus Shewanella; species Shewanella sp. SM69. Next base: position 129,562 of record NZ_JAKKRV010000007.1, on the reverse strand, counting down.
AGTTTGTTCCATTTGCAGGTATCCATATATCAGAAAGGCCAAACATCCTATAGTAGTAGTTAGTTGATGAGTCGTCTGACATGGGAGATATAAAGTTGAACGAAAATGGATAGTCAGAGTATTTCAATGATATTTTATTAGATGCTGCGATTGATTGTATTAGATAGTTACTTTCTTGATTTTGAACTATATTAAATACTAAGAAATCTGATATTTCTGTTTTATTTACCTTGCTTTTCTTTACATAGCTTACAACATCTTTAGGTGATACTAGACTAATTCCACTGATCCCCGCAAGTAGAGTGTTACCGTTTATATTAATACCATTTGGAGCATTGTACTCATATTGACTCCCATTTGATGTTTTTAAGGTATAAGATACTTTACTGTTTTTTTCAAAAATAATGACTTCACTTAGTGATGAGGCTGTTATAAAACCATCATTATCTACAATGGCGTAGATCTCTTTATTGTTAGAAAGTATTCTCGAAATTTTTTTACTGGTATAATTATAAAGCATCAGTGATGTTGATGTTCCGAAGTAAATGCCATTATCACTTTTTTCGATGCTGTAAGTTATTTCATTGTTTAAGTTTTCTAATAACCCATTTTCATATTTTTTCAGTCCATCTTGTCCGGCTATATATATTAGGTTGTCAGATGTTAACTCTACGTCAAAAATTGGCTCATTCTTTTTTGTATCAATGCTGTTAGTAATTTCACCATTTTTGATGATTAAAACTTTCCCATCAGGTGTGCCAGCAGCAATTGTTAAACTATTTTCATTAATAGAGAGTGATGATATTATATTTTTGCTAATCAACCTGGATGAATCATCTTTCTGTAAAAATAACCCTGCATTAGTACCAAAATAAAGTCCATCATCACTTAGAACTGCGTATTTGTATCCTTGAGTATGAGTGCTGAAACTTTTGATTAGGTTTAAATTTTCATCAAAAAGATTTATTTTTTCAGAGTCAGATGAAACCAGAAAGCCTTTAGTGTTTTTTGTAAGATGCCATGTGCTATCGGTGGTTAAGTTGGTTTTCTGCACTAAATTATTTACTTTTTTTACAATAGTGATGCCTTGATCAATACTTCCTAGTATAGACATATCTTCGGTTGCAAAAAATGAAGATGTTTTATCTGTGCTATCTGTGGCTAGAAGTCCTACAATGCTATTTTTAGAAATATTAACTATATTTTTATTAGTGATACCATAAATAGTGTTTTTGTGTTTCGTGAGTTGAGAAAATACTCGTGGATCAATTTTTACTATTTTATTGTCCTTATACTTATATAGTCCATCACTTAATGATATGAGTAGTGTTGAGTGATCTTCTTGCTCGAAATCAATTGTTTTTTTAGCTATCTCTTTTAATTCATTCTGGGTGAGCTTAAATAACGTACCTGCATAATCTCTTATGTAATAATCGTCGCCTACTTTTATCGTTTTTTTGATTTCACTTAGGCCTTTATTTGAAAGTTCGTATGTTTTTTCTTTGTTATTTATATCTATAATTGCTTTGTTAGTTCCAACAATTAAACTCTTATCACTTGAGTTGAGGCTCCAAACAGGAGAGCTTTTTACCGACAGTCCATACTGAGAAAAGGATTCTTGAAGTTTATCATATACGACTAAGCCACTATCGGTTCCAACATATAAAATGCCTTTATCATCAATAAGTAAACTTCTAATAAAAGAGCTGGGAAGGCCTGTTCTGGTATCATTAGCATAAAAATGCTTAAAGTTTTTCCCATCAAATCGATTTAATCCATTAAATGTTCCTATCCATATATAACCATCATTGTCTTGAACGATAGACGTAACAGTGCTTTGGGAAAGTCCTTCTGGGACACCAAAAGATTGTGATTGGAGAATAATAGGAGATTTATCAGAAAAGGGAGATGCGTTTACGTCTTCGAATGCATGCAAGCTAAAAAAAGCGAGCAAGACGATTTTAAAGAGTGCTTTAGGCATAGTGTTTGTTCTTATTATCCGAGGATGCCATGAAACAATTGTGTTACATCACTTTTCCAGAAAGTGAGCGGTTTGTCAAAGTAGAGTCCGCAGAAAATCCTTTTAACAGCATGTAGATGCAGTAAAATTGTTCGGTGCTGAAGTGGTAGAACATGGGCTAGCCATGTTTTACATCAGGATTACGTCCAACACTGAAAGATACGACTATAGTTGGACTGATTTGTAGCGGTTCTGTTTGTTTACCTAACTTTGCTCACAAATGTGTGAGCAAAAGTGTTTTTTGTTTAGAAATTAAACTTTTCTGCCGTTTGCTTAAAAACTTTAAGATCCGTGATCATTTTGTCTGACATCAGCGCGGCTTGGGTTCTGTGTTGTTCACCTGTGCTAAATAACACTAAGCGGTCGCTGTGCTTAGTACGCATTTTACGCATCATGAATTTGAGTAAATCAGTGCGGGTGAGCTTAGTGATTTCGTCTACGACGAGTTCTCTTTGGTTAAATTGATAATCTCTATTGCCAACACTGACCCAATAACGTTGACTGCGAGTTTTGAGGTTCGCGTCGTGCTCCATGATTTGATTAATCAGGCCTACCTTTGTGCTTTCCCATTCTTCGTTGGTGATTTGCATCACTGCATAATTAAAGTCAGCAATAAACTCGTCGATGGCTTCTAATAAATGCAGTGGCCCAGTTGTGGGTGACTGAATATAGAAAATAAGTCCAGGATGACGATTGAGCGGCAGGTAACCTGTGCCTACCATATAGCCCAACTGTTTTTCAGTACGTAGCTCATGGAAGAAGGTGGATGACATAGTGTGATTCAGTAAGCTAAATAGCGCCATTTTTTCGGGTGTTGCCACGGCAGATTGGTAATACACAATAATTGCGCTATCTTGATGATCTATTGCGAGTTCTCTCAGTAACGTGCCTTGGCCTGTTAAATTCACTAATTCTCTGGTGGACTCGGCGCTCGGCGTCGAAACTAAAGATAAAATGTGCTCTAAACGTTTGCCAAGAGCTTGTGCTTCAGAGACTAGCCAATCCCCGTAGACTAACCCTTCAAGATAGATCTTTTCGTAGAAGGCGCGTACATGGTTATGTAAATCTTCTAGGCTAATATCTTCCAACATTTGAGCCATGCGTGCTGGTTCATAACTGCTTTTTTGCAGTGTAACAGTCAGGCTAGTAAATAATTGTGAAATCGGTTTAGCCTGTGTTTGATTCTGCCAACTGCGCAGAAGCTGAGATTTTATGAGGGCAAAGCGCTCTTCGGTAAAATTGCGCTCTCTGGCTTTATGGATTAATAGCGCTAATAACGTTTCTTGATTGCCGGTAAAGCCCGATAAATGCAGTGTAATTCCGCCTTGATGCGGATAAATGTTATAGCTTAATCCAGCAACTTCGGCCTGATAGGTTGGCTCGGTGAGATAATCGAGTAGCATTTCAACATATAAGCGGGTGAGGGCGGCATGCCTTGGCGTTTTACTTGCCTGCTCTGAATCCAGCGATAAATACATGTGACCTTTTGGCACATTAAACTCATCATCTTTCTTATGCCAAATGCGGTATCCAGTTGATTCAGCAACTATCACCGGCACGTCAACATCGCTCTTATCCGGACGGGCAATCGAGTCGGCGACAATAAAAGGATTTGCAGCCGGTAGCTGTAATTCAGGGCGAATATTGTTCACTTGCCAACGAGCTAGGGACTGTGGCGCAATTGGGCGGACTTTGTACGGCGTGTGATACCAGTTAGCTTTACGATCCGTTTTAACCGATTGGGCGATAAGCTGCAGGCGCATATTCTGTGGCACCATGAGCTCAAGTAGCTCAATGGTTTCAGGGATATCCAGCCCATCCATCCGATAATCGCCAAAGACCAAGTCTTCGACTTCATAGTGATGCATATTGATACTGAGATGGCTGGCTAAATCGAGTGATTTAACTTGCTCTTGATAACGAAACGCCATTTTGAGCAGGTTTGCACGCTCCAAATAACGCCATTCATCTAAGCCTTGGGTTTTGATAAGTTCAATATACTCAAAACAGCAGCTGATAATTTCATCGAGATTGCCTAGCCCTTTATCGGTTAACTGTAAACCGATACTGTAATCCTTGAAGTTATAACCATTTACACCGCCGCCCGCAGACAAGTTGTTCACTAATCCTTGTTCTTTCAGATACGACAACAGACTGCCATGACTCTCATTGCCTAAAATATGGCTGATATAAGTCAAAGGCTTACGTTTGTAGTAGTGATCAATTCCTGGGAAATTAAAACTGATGCTTAAGCGTTTTTGCTCCTTAAGCGGCACAATATCGATTTGCCTCAACAGTTCTTTTTCTGAAAATAGTGGTACTTGAGGATAGTTTTTCACTAAGTTCAAGTTTCGTATCCCACTAAAATAGTGGCAGGCTAAATCTTGTAATTCATCAAGGGAAAGCGGAGCGACTAAGCACAAGGTCATTAAGTTGGCGCTGTAATGGCTTTGATAGAAATCGAGCAATTCACTACGTACCTGTGCCTGTTCTCCGCCTAAGGTGACTAAGTTACCCACGGAAAATTTCGAAAATGGATGCAGTGGGTTGACTGTCTCTTTGAGTACTTGATAGGTTCGACGGATATCATCTTTCAGTTTTAAACTAAATTCAGATTCAATAGCTTGGCGTTCTCTATCGACTAAATCTAAATCAAATTTTGGGGCGATAAAAAATTGGCTGAATCTGTCTAAGGAGTCGGCAAACACTTCTTCATTGATGGTGAAAAAGAAGTTAGTGTGCTCTGTGCCTGTCCAAGCGTTATTGCTGCCACCATGCTGGTTGATAAAGGCGTGATACTCGCCTGAGTCTGGGAATTTCTCAGTACCTAGAAAGAGCATATGCTCTAAAAAGTGCGCCATGCCGGGTCTATCTGCGGGATCATCAAAATGACCCACGCCTACAGCCATAGATGCGGCAGCTTGGCTGGCATCTTGATCTTCAACCAATAACACCCTGAGTGCATTATCTAATACAAGATAACGATACTGGCGGTGATCATTTGGACTTTTATATATGGACTGAGAGGCTTGCAAAGAGACACTCCGATAACGATAGCTTGTTATATATTGATAGTCTTAATGGTTTTTAGCAAATATCTCTTGTGTTTATCGACTAAAGATTAAGTCTTGTGAGGTTTGTTGAAACGGATTTTAGGGCTACAATTGGGATAAAACAAAAACAAGTTTGAGTCGCGAGAGAAGTATGCAGCTATTTTTGATGAGACATGGTGACGCCGGATTTAATGCTCAGTCTGATAGAGACAGAACACTGACCGATGTTGGAAGGCACCATACTGTGTTGATGAGCAACTGGCTAGCTCGCAGTGTGGCTGATTTCGATCTTGTTTTAGTTAGTCCTTACTTACGAGCACAGCAAACGTGGCAGGAACTGAGTCAGCATTTTCCTGAGCCGCGTAAGTGGCTAGTCGCCGATGATCTTGTGCCTTCTGGCGATCCCGCCAATGTAGCCGCCTTGGTTGTGGCTTATGCTGAGTTATACAAGGCGGATAAAGTACTCGTGATTGCTCACATGCCGTTACTGGGCTACTTAGTCAGTGAGTTAGTGGCTGGCGTTGAGCCGCCATTATTCGCGACGTCAGGCATTACGCTCATTGATAAACATGCCGAGCAAGCGTCGATTGTGTGGCAGCACGCCCCGCATAGTATTAGCTAATCTAGTTTTATATCTCTTTTACAAAACAAACGGCCCACATTAAATGGGCCGTTTGTTTTCGCTAAATAGTAAATGTTAAAGCCTAAGCCGATAGCGAGCTAACGTCTATGCGGCTGCTCGCCAATATCAATCAGCACTAATAACGCCGCATCGCCCCCCCATTCTTTAGGCGCCTGATGGAAAGCTTTCACCATAGGATGCTGCACTAACCACATGGGAACTTGTTGTTTCAATATGCCACTGCCATAACCATGCATAATGCAGCAGCACAGGCTCTGTTGTTTGACGCAGGCTTGGATCAGTGCCGCTAACTCAAGTTTGGCTTCCGATTGGCGATAGCCGTGTAAATCCAGCAGCAAATCTGGCTGGTAATCCCCACGTCTGAGGCGTTTGAGCTCTAAGCTGTCAACACCTTCTTCTAACCAACGCATCGGCCCTTGTACAGGCAGTAGTGGTTGATAAGTATCTGAGAAATAACTGTTAGCATGCAGTTGCTGCTCTTTCAGTTCTATTTCCTGTTTGGTTTTTAAGGGCATGCGAAAGTGTCGCTTATTTTGCGTGATGGGTTTAATACCATCGATAAGCGCTGAGAACATCGCCAAGCCTTCTTTGTCGTCGTCTTTATTCATGGCGGGTATTCTATTGAATCCTATGGTTTCTGAATAGAGTTCAGTTACAATGTTTGCGAACAAACTAGCGGGAGCACGTTTTGGATAAGATCTTTGTAGATGAAGCTGTGACAGAATTACGTACTATTGGCGATATGTTACGTTGGGCCGTGAGCCGTTTTAACGATGCCAATGTGTATTATGGTCATGGTACTGATAATGCGTGGGATGAAGCCATCGCCTTAGTTTTCCATGCCTTACACTTACCCGAAGAAATCGGTCAGCAAGTGATTTTAAGTAACTTGACCAGCAGTGAAAAGCATAAAATTGTCGAGTTGATCATTCGTCGAGTGAGAGAGCGCTTACCTGTGCCTTACTTGACCAACAAAGCGCGTTTTGCTGGGCTTGAATTTTACGTCGATGAGCGCGTGTTAGTGCCACGTTCACCGATTGCTGAAATGATCGCCAACCGTTTTAGCCCTTGGTTATACGGCAAACCGGTAACGCGTATTTTAGATTTATGTACTGGCAGCGCTTGTATCGCGATTGCCTGTGCCTATGAATTTGAAGACGCCGAAGTCGATGCGCTGGATATCAGCGAGGATGCCTTAGATGTGGCGCAAATCAATATCGAAACCTTAGGTGTGATGGACAGAGTTTTCCCGATGCAATCGGATCTGTTTTCGGCCATCCCAGAAGGGCCTCAGTATGATTTGATTGTTTCAAACCCACCTTATGTGGATGCTGAAGACATTGGCGACATGCCTGATGAATATCACCATGAGCCAGCCATTGGTTTAGCCTCAGGTCGCGACGGCTTAGATTTAACCAAGCGTATACTCGCCAATGCCGCGCAATACCTCACGCCAACGGGTTTACTCGTAGTCGAAGTCGGTAATTCTATGGTGCATTTGATTGAGCAGTTTCCAGAAGTGCCATTCACTTGGATTAACTTTGAAAATGGTGGCGATGGCGTATTCGTATTGACCCGCGATCAACTGGTCGAAAATCAGTCGGTATTTGGTATTTATCGCGACGCACAATAGCCTAAGATAGCAAATTAGGTTGAGACTTTTCCCGCTGCCAGTTAGGCTTGCAGCGGGAAAAAAATTGTCCAGTACTCGCTGGACGCGGAGCGATGAACAAATAACCTAAGGTGTACAAAGCGGATGTCTGGAAACAGTATTGGTCAAAATTTTGTAGTGACGACGTTTGGTGAGAGTCACGGTGTTGCACTGGGTTGCATTATTGATGGTTGCCCTCCTGGGCTTGAATTAACCGAAGCCGATATGCAGCATGATCTTGACCGCCGTCGTCCTGGGACATCCCGATATACCACGGCACGCCGTGAGCCCGATGAAGTGCGGATTTTATCCGGCGTCTTCGAAGGTAAAACCACGGGCACCTCGATTGGACTCTTGATTGAAAATACCGATCAACGCAGTCAAGATTACTCTAATATCAAAGATTTATTTCGCCCTGGGCACGCCGATTATACCTACCAGCAAAAGTACGGTATGCGTGACTACCGCGGTGGTGGCCGCTCTTCAGCCCGTGAAACTGCGATGCGGGTTGCGGCGGGTGCGGTGGCGAAAAAGTATTTAAAGCAAGTTCACGGTATCGAGATCTACGGCTATATGTCGCAGTTGGGACCTATTTGTGCGCAGACCATTGATCTTGACCAAATTGAGCAAAATGCCTTTTTCTTCCCCGATGCTAGCAAGCTGGAAGCGCTCGATGAATACATGCGTGAGCTGAAAAAATCCGGTGACTCGATTGGCGCGAAAATCTCCGTTATCGCGACAGGTGTGCCAGTGGGTTTAGGTGAGCCAGTATTTGATAGACTCGATGCCGATATCGCCCACGCGCTGATGGGTATTAATGCCGTCAAAGGTGTTGAGATTGGTGATGGTTTTGGTGTCGTGACGCAAAAGGGCTCCGAAGGGCGTGACTTAATGTCGCCGCAAGGCTTTGAATCTAATCATGCGGGCGGTGTACTCGGTGGGATTTCGTCGGGTCAGCCGATCATTGCCCATATTGCCTTAAAACCCACATCAAGCATCAGTGTGCCGGGCCAAAGTATGACGGCGCAGGGTGAAATGGCCGAAGTTGTCACTAAAGGTCGTCACGATCCCTGTGTTGGGATCCGCGCAGTACCGATTGCCGAAGCTATGCTTGCCATTGTGTTGATGGATCACTTGCTAAGACACAGAGCGCAAAATCAGGATGTGCGTAGTCATACGCCAGTGCTTGGTATGCGATAAGTCGCATGAAATAGCTGGTATGCGATAACGATACAATGAGTAGCATGAGATAAATGGAATGCGTTAATGTCAACTTCTTCTAGCACAAGCCGGCAATTGCGCTGGCTTTGTGCCTGCTATTTTTTCTTCTTTTCTATTCTCGGCACTATGGTCCCTTATCTTGGGGTCTTCTTCGAAAATCGCGGTTTTAATCCTCAAGAAATTGGCTTTTTACTCGCCATCCTGATGGCGACGCGCATTGTTGCGCCGAATGTGTGGGCTAAAGTGGCTGACCGTACTGGGATGCGCGCCGAGCTGATCAAAATGGGCGCGGGAGCCGCCGCGCTGGCGTATTTGAGTTTCTTCTACCATGGTGGTTTTGTGTATATGGCGCTGAGTTTGGCCCTCTATACTTTCTTTTGGAATGCGATCCTCGCCCAGCTTGAAGTGATCACCTTAGAAACCTTAGGCGAGAATGCCAGCCGCTACGGTCAAATTCGCAGTTGGGGTAGTGTCGGTTATATTTGTCTTGTTGTCGGTGCGGGCTTTGCGATTGGTCAGTGGGGCACTGAGGTGTTGCCTTATATCGGTTTGTCATTATTTATCGGCATGTTAGCCAGTGCGTTGCCATTACCAGCAAATCGTTTAGTGCGCGACACCAGCCAAGTGCGGCCGCCATTGCAATGGAATCGGGCGATTATTTGGTTCTTAGTCTCGGCCATGTTGCTGCAAATGAGCGCGGGACCTTTCTACGGCTTCTTCGTCTTATATTTAAAACAAGCGGGTTACTCAGAATCATCAGCGGGGATATTTGTCGCCCTTGGCGCTATGGCCGAGATCGTGATGTTTATGTTCGCGCCGCGTTTACTCGGCCGCTATGGCGTGAATACCTTATTGATTGTCAGCATCGGCATGACTTGTCTACGTTGGTTATTGGTTGCTTTTGGGGTAGATAGTGTGTTGTGGCTTGGTTTTAGCCAATTATTACATGCCTTTACCTTTGGCTTAACCCATGCGGCATCGATTCAATTTGTGCATAAACATTTTGATGCGAGTCACAGAAGCCAAGGTCAAGCCCTATACGCCAGTTTAAGTTTTGGGGTTGGCGGCGCGCTCGGTACTTGGATTTGCGGCTATATTTGGGGCGATGGTAGTGGGGCGGTTTGGTCTTGGGTATTTGCCGCAGTATGCGCCTTTGCCGCTATGCTGGCGGTATTCTTTATCCCTAAGGATAAACCGAGTGTTGCAGCCCATACGGCCTAGTCATATCCATTAAGATAAAAGTATAAAAAAATCAAAAGATTGCGTTAAGTGAGGTAAAGGGTGATTCGGTTTCGTTTAGGGTTAGTTATCAATCCATTAGCTGGCTTAGGTGGCAGTGTTGGCCTTAAGGGCAGCGATGGCGTTGCCGAAGAGGCGATCGCCTTAGGCGCTGAACCCAAAGCCGCCTTGCGTATGATGCAGGCCCTCGAGGTTATCCGTGATTATAGTGATGACATTGAAGTCATTACCGCTTCAGGCATCATGGGTGAAGACGCCGCTAAAACACTCGGTTTTACCACGCGAGTGGTGTATCAAACTCCGGATAAAACCCAGGCGCTGGATACGCAGGCCGTTGTGCGTGTGCTGCTGGATGAACCGCTGGATTTACTGCTTTTTGCTGGTGGTGATGGCACGGCCCGCGATGTTTACTCTGTATTTGAACAAGCCACTATCGACGACAAACTCCCTGTGCTCGGCGTGCCTGCTGGGGTGAAAATTCATTCCGGCGTTTACGGTATTACGCCCCATGCGTCTGGCATGGTGGTCAAGATGTTACTCGATGGCGAACTTGTCAGTTTGATGTCCGCCGATGTGATGGATATTGACGAAGTGGCTTTTCGCCAAGGCACAGTGCGCGCTAAACGATTTGGCGAGCTCTTAGTGCCCGCCGAGCCGCGTTATGTGCAAGCGGTGAAGATGGGCGGCAAGGAAGTCGATGAACTCGTGCTGGCCGATATCGCCGCCGATGTGATCAATCAAATGGAAGATGAGCTGTATATCATGGGCTCTGGCAGTACGGTTGCCTTTGTGATGGAAGAGTTAGGCCTCGATAATACCCTGCTCGGTGTTGATCTTATTCAAAATAAAAACCTTGTTGGCAGTGACTTAACCGCGAATAAATTACTCGAACTGACCCAAGATAAGCCGACTAAGTTGGTGATTACCTTAATTGGTGGCCAAGGCCATATCTTAGGGCGCGGTAATCAACAGTTGTCGCCCGAGCTCATTCGGCGCATCGGAAAAGACAATATTATTATCCTTGCCACAAAAACTAAGCTAAAAGCACTTGATGGACGACCACTAATTGTGGATAGTGGCGACCCTAAATTAGATAGCGAGCTTGGCGGCTATTATAAAGTGACGACGGGCTACCATGATTACGTCATGTATCAGGTGGCCAATCCAGATTTATTGGTCGCAGCAGATGTGTCGGCCAATCCAGTATTAATGGAGAGTTAGACCCATGTTAGAGCATTACGAAGACGCATTAGAACAGTGGATCGCCAGCGTTGTTAGCCATGGTGATGACGATGCTTTGTTTGCCTGTGGCTACTTACAGGGCCATGTGGCCGTAGTGTTATCCCAATTGGAAGCACAGGGTGAAACGGATCTTGATGCTTTAATGCTAAAAATGACCGACTGTCTAGCACTCGCGCGCCAAGAATTAAATGATGCCGATTATGCCTTGGTTGAACAGGCATGGGCACAGCTGCATGCATGGATTGTAGGCGAATTTGATGTTGCCTAGCGTTATGCCTATGACTGACAACGAGCAAGTGACTAATACTGCAGTGACTAATACCGAAGAAACGAGTACAGAAATGCCAAGTGCTGAATTAGCCAGTGAGCAAACGCTCGATGCCAGCGCGGTATTTATCGGCTTAGTGAATCCTAAAACGCCCGTTAACGTCGGTGGCATTATGCGCGCATCGGGTTGTTATGGCGTCGATGGCGTATTTTATACCGGCAGGCGCTACGAGTTAGCCGCGCGCTCGGGTGCGGCGCAATATCATGTCGATACTAAAGATGCTGGCGATCGCATTCCGCTCACTGGCGTCACTTCATTACTCGCCTCTATTCCGGCTGACACTCAGCTTATTTGTGTCGATTTGGTGGTGGGCGCAACGCCGCTGCCGGATTTTGTCCATCCCGCGAAGGCCTTTTATGTGTTTGGTCCTGAAGATGGCACTATTGGCCAAGAGATTATCGATAAAGCCGATGCCGTAGTGTATGTGCCTACGGTAGGGTGTATGAATCTTGCTGCGTCGGTCAATGTGTTGTTATACGACAGATTGGCGAAATCTCACCGTGAGGCTGCAAGCCTGACATCGAGCCTAGTACCTAGTCTTAGCGGCGATGCGCTGATCCGCCAGAGTCGCGATAACAACAATCGTACTCGGGTAAAAGTGCCCAGAGCGCCGCGAAAACCTCGATATGCTGAAGCTAGCAGTCTTGAGTCTAGCAGCAGTGATAACACGATAGTCATCACTGCTGCTTAAGTGGTTTACAGAAAACATTTAAAAAAGGGATTAAGCCATGGCTTAATCCCTTTTTTATAGTGCTCAAAAACGTTATTTTTCTAGCGATTGATTGCCTAGAGCGCTTTACCCTTGAGCAATTTTCGCAGCCACATACGATTAGGGTTGAGTTTACACAGAGTCGCTTTATCGAGCGGTATTGGTTCGCCGCAAAGCTGCGCCGCGAGACATTCGGCGGCCAGTGGCCCAGAACTTAACCCCCGTGAGCCTAACCCGCCAAGAATATACAGCCCTTGATGCACGGGTGCTGGCGTGGTTTGCCAGTAGCGGCGACTTTCTTTCGTGAGCTGATGTTGCGCATAATCTTTAATAATTTTTGGCACATCGGGCGCGCAGCCCATCATAGGGAAATGATCCCGCGTGACCATACGCACGCCAACACGGGCATTGTTGCCACTCATGTCGATATCTTCAAGCCAAGACTGATTAGGATAACTCTCGTGCATTTTGGCGAGGTTTTCTTGCTGCTCCAGCGGGCAAAAATCTAAATGCTTAGGTTCTTTAACGTAACTCGCGCCAAGACAGTGGAGTCCTTGGTGACTCGGGGTTAAATAACCGTTGGCGCACAGCACAGTCGCGAGTTGACTCAATTGAAACTGAGCGGGCACATGGCTGACTTGGCCGCGAAAAGGGCTAATTTGTAATTTGTTGCTGGCATCAAATTGCGTTAGTTCTGCGCCATTGGCGAGCACTAGTTGTGCAAAGGGGCCAAAGCTATGCTTAGCGGTGGTTAAATACCAACCTTCACTTTGATGCTCAATTTCAAGGATCTCAGTCTCCAAATGGAGTTTGACCTCAGTAAGCTGTTGCGCTTTTTGTAGTGCGGCTTCGGCATATTCGTACGGACAAACCCAGCCAGCCAGCGGATAGAAAAAGCCTGATTTGTCAATATTAATGTTCGCAAGAGAATTGGCCTGCTGCGCATCGACTCGATAGGCAATTTCACTTGGCCAGTTCTGGCTTTGAATAATTTTATCGAGTCGTAATTGGCTGCGTTTATCGTGGGCAGTTTGCAATACCCCGCAAAAATCATGGGAAATCGGCGTTTGATTTGGGGCAGGGACAGAAGTCAGCGCCTGTACTCTACGTCGACTAAATAAAAATGCCTGCTGGAAGAAGCGGCTTAATTCATCATTTTCCGGTGTCAGCAGCGGATAAATCGCCCCTTGGCGATTGCCCGAGGCGCCTTGGCCGAGCTTGGCATCTTTACAAAAGAGCTGCGTACTTTGGCCGCGTTCCGCCAAAGACAGTGCCAAATGCGCCGAGGCTAACCCGCCGCCTATGATGGCAATCGAGCTGGGCGCATTCGAGGGTAAGATTGCAGCCATAGGATTAAAGGCATAGGCTTTAGCATCTTGCTGGCGTAAGACGTGGCGCTCGTGTAACAAAATGGCATCAGGCTGATGGTTTGTTTGTATTGCAGCGCAGGTAAAATCCCTCACCTCAAAGCCACAGGCTTGGAAACGGCTCACAGGTGTTTCGCTTAATCCGCTTGATTCGTTTAATCCAATAGTTGTCACAGTGGCGCCATCGTCACTGAGTTTTGCCATCTGCCAATGGATCTGCTGATTTAACCCATTTTGTAGATGGGGCAATACCAGCCAGTGCTGAACGGGGTGAAGCGGAGAATGGATGAGTGAACAGAGCTGGGATTGAATATCACCAAAGTGCAGGTCGATTGTGGTACGACCGTCATCAAAAATTAATCTCTGACAACCTATAATAGCCGTCGGCTCTGTATGAAGTAAGCGTTGGGCAAGTGGCTCAAGTTCAGGCACTTTGGTTAAACTGGCGGATTGATCCCAAAGTAATTTAAGTTCGTACGCATTAATCGGATTGGGTTCGAATACGTTAAGGAGTAATCGTTGGTTAGGATTCGTCTGAGTGCGCCACCAAGATAAGAGTTCAAGCCCGTTGCCTAAACCAATTTGCCCTAATACTAAGAGTTTTTGCTGTGAATGAGCCTCAAATACCCGCTGCTGATAAATGCTCAACTTGCTGAGATAGTGTGCATCAGTGTGAGCTGTTGCGGGATAAAGGTTGATTAATTGCGGGTAATCGCGCTTAATTTGGCAAGGTTTATTGGGCTCTGCAGTCAAAGAAATTTACTCTCGGTCTCATAATTGGCATTATTTTACTCGCCTTTATGGAAAGCTGACCACTTAATTGAGTCAAAACAGATACTATTGGCTCAGCGAAAAGTAGGTACTGACATGTACACAATGGATAGCAATAAAATGAAAAGAGTCGTGATCACCGGAATGGGTGTTGTTTCAAGTATCGGTAATAACAAGCAAGAAGTGACCGAGTCACTGAAAGCGGGCCGCAGTGGTATTACGCATTCAGCTCAGTTTGAAGAGATGCAATTACGTAGCCATGTATGGGGTGACATCAAGTTAAACCCTGCTGAGCATATCGATCGTAAGGCATTGCGTTTTATGGGTGATGCGGCAGCTTATGCCTACATTGCTATGCAAGAAGCGGTTGCCGATGCCAATTTAACTGAAGAGCAGTATTCAGATCCGCGCGTAGGTTTGATTGTGGGTACAGGCGGCGCATCATCGTCTAACCAAGTACAATCTGCCGATACACTGCGAGAAAAAGGCGTTAAACGCGTAGGTCCGTATATTGTGCCTCGCATCATGTCGAGCACGGCCAGCGCTTGTTTAGCCACGCCATTTAAAATTAAAGGCATGAATTATTCTATCAGTTCAGCCTGTGCTACCAGCGCCCATTGTATTGGTCATGCCGTTGAACTTATCCAAATGGGTAAGCAAGACATGGTGTTTGCCGGTGGTGCTGAAGAAGTGGATTGGACACTGACCATGGGCTTCGACGCTATGGGCGCACTGTCAACCAAGTACAATGCCACACCCGAAAAAGCCTCTCGTACCTATGATGCAGACCGTGATGGTTTTGTTATCTCTGGCGGCGGCGGTATTTTAGTGGTTGAAGAGTTAGAGCATGCTCTGGCTCGCGGCGCAAAAATTTACGCTGAAGTGATTGGTTATGGCGCGTCTTCAGACGGTTATGACATGGTGGCGCCATCGGGTGAAGGCGCTGTGCGTTGTATGCAAATGGCGATGATGGATGTCGATACCCCAATCGATTACATCAATACTCACGGCACTTCAACGCCAGTAGGCGACGTGCGTGAATTAGAAGCGCTACGTGAAGTTTTCAAAGACAAGTGCCCACCGATTGCATCGACTAAGTCTATGACAGGTCATGCATTAGGCGCCGCAGGCGTACATGAAGCGATTTACAGCTTAATCATGATGGAAAACAGCTTTATTGCCCCAAGCATCAATATCGAAAATCTGGACGAAGCGGCGAAAGATATGCCTATCGTGCGTGAGTATCGTGATGCTGAGCTGACTACAGTCATGAGTAACAGCTTTGGTTTTGGCGGTACAAACGCCACGCTAGTGATGCGCAAATTCAAATAAGTTTGTTTATCAAACACGATAGAAGGGAAGCTTAGGCTTCCCTTTTTTATGGGCGTTTTTTGTAAACCTGTTGCATCGACAAGGATTTATCCCATTAGTCTTGTTAGAATACCGAGCATCTTGATGCCTTCCATTCCCACTTTTTTAGATCAGGTGCCCATGAAGATTTTAGTCGATGAAAATATGCCCTTTGTTGAACCGTTATTTGGCGATCTCGGGGAAATTATTCCTGTTAATGGCCGCACGTTAACCGCAGCGCAAGTGCGCGGTGCCGATGTGTTATTAGTGCGCTCAGTCACCAAAGTGAATGCCGAGTTGCTCTCGGGCAATCATCAACTGAAGTTTGTCGGCAGTGCCACTATAGGCACAGATCATGTGGATTTAGCCTACCTTGCCGAGCGTAATATCCCCTTCTCTAATGCACCAGGTTGCAATGCGACTGCGGTTGGGGAGTTTGCTTTTATCGCTATGCTGGAGTTAGCACAGCGGTTTGATTCGCCGCTTAAGGGTAAGGTCGTCGGCATAGTGGGCGCGGGCAATACCGGTACTGCAACAGCTAAATGCTTGCAAGCCTACGGTATTAACGTGTTGCTTAACGATCCCATTAAAGCTGCAGAGGGCGATCCACGCAGTTTTGTGAGTTTAGAGACCATCATGGCGCAGGCCGATATCATCAGTTTACATGTGCCCATCACGCGAACGGGCGAGCATAAAACCAAACATTTATTCGATGAGGCGCGCTTAAAGGCGCTCAAACCCAATACTTGGTTAGTGAATTGCTGTCGTGGTGATGTGATAGATAATAAAGCACTTGTCAGAGTTAAACGCCAGCGTGATGATCTTAAATTAGTGCTCGATGTGTGGGAAGGCGAGCCAACACCGATGCCTGAACTGGTGCCACTGGCTGAATTTGCCACCCCGCATATTGCAGGTTACAGCTTAGAAGGTAAGGCGCGCGGCACTTTTATGCTCTATCAAAAGCTGTGTCAGTTACTTAATATTACTGCCGATAAAAGTCTGCTGGATCTCTTGCCAAGCTTTAACATTAAGGCGGTCGAACTTGCGACTGCGCCGAATGAAAAAGCGTTATTACAGCTCGCGCGTTTTGTCTATGATTTGCGCGATGATGACAAGATGTTCAGAAATACATTCTTAAATGAGAATGGCTTCGACACTATGAGAAAAAATCACCAACATAGACGCGAATTTAGTGCATTGGCGCTGGCTTATGACGGTCAATCTGAGGTAGATTGGTTGTCCAATTTAGGTTTTTCAGGAGTCGGTCAGTAGCTATGTCACAGGAATTTAATGTTGTCGTTTTAGGTGCATCGGGCGCAGTGGGTCAAACTATGATAGAGATCCTCGAAGAGCGTAATTTCCCGGTTGCCAATTTGTACCTTTTAGCCAGTAGCCGCAGCGCCGGTGAAACGGTCAGCTTTCATGGCAAACAAATTACCATTCTCGACGTAGAAACCTTCGATTGGACCCAAGCTCAAATTGGTTTCTTCTCTGCAGGTGGTGATGTTTCCGCCAAATGGGCACCGATTGCCGCTGAAGCAGGCTGTGTTGTGATTGATAACACCTCTCACTTTAGATACGACATCGATATTCCTTTGGTTGTACCTGAAGTGAATCCGCATGCTATCGCTGATTTCCGCAATCGCAATATCATTGCTAACCCAAATTGCTCAACGATTCAAATGCTGGTGGCACTTAAGCCTATTTATGATGCCTATGGTATCAGCCGCATTAATGTGGCAACGTACCAGTCAGTATCGGGCACAGGTAAAAAAGCCATTGAAGAATTAGCGCATCAGTGCACTAAATTACTGCAAGGTTTACCTGCTGATGCTGAAGTCTATCCAAAACAAATTGCTTTTAACGTATTGCCACAAATCGATAAATTTATGGATAACGGCTATACCAAAGAAGAAATGAAAATGGTCTGGGAAACCCAGAAGATTTTCGGTGACGATGAGATTTTAGTGAATGCGACTGCCGTACGTGTCCCTGTATTTTATGGTCACTCAGAAGCCATTAATATCGAAACTCGTCAGCCTGTTGATGCCGAAGACGTTAAAGCTTTACTGCGTAATGCCGAAGGAGTGGTATTGTTTGAATCCGATGAGGATTATCCAACAGCAGTGACCGATGCCGCAGGAACCGATCCGGTTTATGTGGGTCGCATTCGTAAGGATATTTCTCATTCTCACGGGATTAACTTGTGGGTTGTGTCAGACAATATTCGTAAAGGCGCAGCCTTGAACAGTGTGCAAATTGCCGAGATCTTAGTGAGAGATTATTACTAAGCATTAGATTGCATTTGATGCCCATTGAAAAGCCTGCTGTCAGCAGGCTTTTTTTGTTTTACAATTGTGAACAGTAGCAGGGCGGGGATTTCTGGTTTATAGTAATCTCAATAAATACAATTGCCTAAAGCCTGTTATCAGTGAGATAACTTTATAGCGCTTCAAAGGGAAGGATTGATGAAATTTCGCACTTCGTATCTTGTGGGTCTAATGGCCACTGTTTTAGCTGTTTCTTCTACCGCTTATTTTATTGATCCCGCCGTTGCTGCAGATACACCAAGATTAAAACCCTTAAAAATCATGGGGCCAGACGGACAGATCCGTCAAGTTAACCATCAATATGGTCCAACGACATCGAAAGACACTTTTTGGAGCATAGCGCAAAAAGTCCGTCCTGATGCCAGTGTTAGCGTCTATCAGGTGATGGCCGCCTTATACGATGCTAACCCTCATGCGTTTAACTCTGCCAGTTATAACAGTTTAGAACGCGGTATGATCCTGCTCATTCCGTCTAAAGAAGTCATGCTGTCGATCCCCAATCGTATGGCGATAGCCAGAGCAGAGCAAAGTGATAGACAATCTAGGGCTCCGGCGAAAGCAACATCTAAACCGCCAGCTAAGGTGACGACAGCTAAAGCGCCAGTCACGGCTCCTGCGGTGATTGTTGAAACGAAAGTGACACCACCTAAAGCGGTTGCTGAAACACCTGTTCCAGAAAAGCCCAAGATGCTGAGTTCAGATGTGACGGCGCGGTTAGAAGCGGCAGAAAGCAAAAATCTGTCATTAACCGATGAATTAGCCCGCACTCAAGATCAACTGTCAGTGCGCACTTCAGATGTTGAAGCGCTAAAAGTTAAAGTTGAAGAATTAAATCAACGGATTGCTGTGCTGGAAGAAACACTTCAAGCCAGTAAACTACAAAACCAAGCCTTGAAAGCTGAGGTTGAAGCTGCGCAAGTGCCAGAGACGACAGCTGTTGAAGTAGAGGCAGAGGCACCTATTGAGCCCGATGACTTGTGGCGCAATATCCTTAATAGTCCTGTGTTATTGATTGCCGCGGCAGTGATCCCTGCCTTGTTCTTACTGCTTGCTGTGTTCTGGTTCCTGCGCCGTAAACGCAATAAAGAACGTCGTGAAATGCAGACACAAGAAGCGGTTATGGCCGCCGGTGCCGCTGGGATTGCAGGTACCGCCATCATGGATATGGATGATGACGATTTAGACGATATGGCGGTACATTTAGATTCTGACCATGCGGACTCCATCGATAGTCTTCTTGATATGGGCAGTGTCGATTTACAACCTGAGCAAGATTTGACTGACTCCCACGATCAGATGGATATGGCTTCTGAAATGTTTGTCGATCCGGGAATCTCTGCCGAACCTGAAGCCGAGGATGAAGGACAGTCCCTCGATGATCTGTGGGCCGAAGCCATGGGCGATCAGGAAGAGGATATTGTTGAGGAGAAACCTAAATCTGGCAATATTATTGAGGAAGCCGATCTTGATGCACTATTAGCGGGCCTAGGTTCTGAAGACAGCACCGAAGCCGAAGAGGATTTAAGTGAATTAGAGCGTAACTTTGCGAGCGATTTAGCTCAAGAAGATGACAGTAATGATGTTACTTCTAAGTTGAATGATGTTGAAGTCGCAGACACTAAACCTGCCGATGAAGCCATCGCGGATGACGATGATCTTGATGCATTACTTGCCGAGTTTAGTGTTCCTGCAAAAGATACTGAGACTGCACAAGCGCCTGCCCCAGACGTTGTTGCATCTGATGATGAAGATCTCAGTGCTGCCATCGCGGCAGAACTCGGTGATGAGCTAGATGATGAACTTAGCGGAGAAGACGTTGATGATATTGATGCCTTATTAGCTGATTTCGATAAACCAACGCCAGCCGCTAAACCTGAAGTCGAGCCTGATCTTGGCGCTGAAATTGCTGCTGAACTAGATGCGGAGCTTAATGAACTGGGCGTAGAAGACACCGATGACATCGATGCCCTGTTAGCCGATTTCGATAAACCTGCAGAACCTGAAGTTGAACCTGATCTCGGCGCTGAAATTGCCGCAGAGCTAGACGCTGAGCTTGATGAGCTAGGTGTGGAAGATACCGATGATATTGATGCTCTGTTAGCCGATTTCGATAAACCAGCAGAACCTGAAGTTGAACCCGACCTCGGCGCTGAAATTGCTGCAGAGCTAGACGCTGAGCTTGATGAGCTGGGTGTGGAAGATACCGACGATATTGATGCTCTGTTAGCGGATTTTGATAAACCGACGCCAGCGGCTGAACCTGAAGTCGAGCCCGATATTCGTGCTGAAATTGCCGCTGAGTTAGACGATGAGCTTAATGAATTAGGCGTAGAAGAATCCGATGATATTGATTCGCTACTGGCGAGTTTTGATGCTGAGCCTGAACTCAAAGTCGATGCAGAAGATGATGATATCAGTGCAGAAATCGCCGCAGAATTAGAAGCTTCGTTACCGGAAGACATAAAAGGTGAAGCGTCAGGTGATGATGATTTAGATGCACTCTTAGCTGAGTTTGATGTGCCGGAGCAATTGGATGCCGATGAAGATGAATTCGACTTTGATATGGAAACGGCGCAGCTCGATTCAGAAGACAATTCAGTTGACGAAGATAATTTACTTAAAGGCATAGGTGCGGCTCACTCTATCGACGGCACCGATGATACTTTTACATTAGTCGAGGAATTGAGTGACGATAACGACGCTGATGTATTAGCGACGGCCTCAGTCACTTTGGCCGCGGCTGCAGCCGCGGCCAGTGTTAAAGAAAAAGAATCTTCTTTCTTTAATGATTTAAAAGCCAATAAGAGCAAAGATCCCCATGTGCTCGATTGGGACTCAGAGCTAGATTTTGCGCCTAAGGCTAAGCCTGCGGCAACGCAAGCAGATGTAACGGCTAATGATGTTGAGCCTAACAAAGATGCCACAGCGCTCGATTATGCTTCTCAAGAGAAGCCCATTAAGGCTACGCGTAACGATATTGATTTTAGTGAAGATTTTAAACTTGATATCAAAGAAGACGCGGATGATTTGGACCTTGAGCAAGGGCTAGACTTAAGTGACGATAACGTGCTCGCCGCTTTTACAGCCAATACAGATTATGACGATGAAGATGTGTTGACGTCGGAAGACAGTTTCTCACTCGTCGATGATCATAATCTTACCGTCGATGAAGCTTTGGCTGCACTCGATGCTCAGGAGTCGCGAAAAGCGCAGAAAAAGTTTGTTCCCGACCATGATTTAACCAGTTTTCAAAATGAAAACGGTTTTATCGACATCGACAAGTTGCTGAATGATGCCGATGAAGAGGGCGCAGATACCGATTTGTATTCGGAAGTTGACGTTGAGATGAGTGATGTCGGTGCCTTAATCGGTGATGCCGCGATGATCGACGTTGATGATGAAGAAAACTCAGTCAACGCTAAGCTGGATTTAGCGCGTGCTTATATCGAAATTGACGACAGCGACAGTGCGAAAGCCCTGCTCAAAGAAGTGCAAATTGACGGTAACGAGCGCCAGCAGGATGAAGCTGGACGTTTGCTCAAAGAGATTAGTTAATCCCGGTTGAGAGTGTTTCAATCTAACGGCGCCTTCAGCGCCGTTTTTTTTATGGGCTGCTGTGATAAAATGCGCCGCTAAATCAATTGTGAGGATAAGTGGATGCGGATTGCATTAGGTATTGAATATGACGGTAATGGTTATTTTGGCTGGCAACGTCAGGCCGAAGTCGATTCAGTACAAGGGCAATTAGAACGGGCGTTATCGATAGTGGCTAATGAGCCTATCGGCGTCTTCTGCGCTGGCCGTACCGATGCGGGCGTGCATGCCACAGGCCAAGTAGTTCATTTTGAAACCAATGCCATTCGTAATGAAGGTGCATGGACCTTAGGGGTGAATGCTAATTTGCCCGACAATATTGCCGTACGTTGGGTCAAAGAAGTCGACGACAGTTTCCATGCGCGCTTTTCGGCCACCGCCAGACGCTACCGCTATGTGATTTATAATCACACTTTTCGGCTTGGGATTTTACGCCATGGTGTAAGCCATTATCACGGCAATATCGATGCTGACAAAATGCACCAAGCGGCACAGGCACTCTTGGGTGAGCAGGATTTTACCAGCTTTCGCGCTGTCCAGTGTCAGTCGAAAACACCGTTTCGTAATGTGCATTGCGTTAATGTCACGCGCCAAGGTATGTATGTGATTGTTGATATCGCTGCGAATGCTTTCTTGCATCACATGGTGCGCAATATTGTCGGTTCATTGTTAGAAATCGGTCTAGGTAATCAGCCACTGACTTGGATGGGCGATTTGCTCGCGTTAAAAGACAGAAACCAAGCCGCAGCAACGGCTAAACCCCATGGACTCTATTTAGTTGATGTGACTTATCCAGAACAATATCAATTACCTAAGCTCGCCCTTGGGCCATTATTCATGTTGGATTGAAAAGATCTTATTTGAGAGATAATCGAATACAAGGATATACGGACATGCTTACAGTACCAGCGTCAAATGCAGCATTGGAACAGTGGTTGGATTATTTGCTATCTATACATCCAATCGAAATCGATATGGGGTTAACCCGTGTCTCTAAGGTCGCGCAAACCCTTGGTCTTTTGGATTTAGGTCAAACCAAGATAGTGACAGTGGCGGGGACGAACGGCAAAGGCACCACCTGCGCCATGCTCGAAAATATTCTGCGCTTATCGGGTTTGACGGTGGGCGTATACAGTTCGCCACACATGCTGAAGTACAACGAGCGAGTGCGTATCAATGGTAGCGATGTCAGTGATAGCGATTTTGTTACGGCATTTGAGCAAATTGAAGCCGCGCGCGGCGATATTTCTCTGACCTTTTTTGAATACGCTACGCTTGCAGGCTTGATACTCTTTAAAGCCGCTCAGCTTGACGTGGTTATCTTAGAAGTCGGTTTAGGTGGACGATTAGATGCCACCAATATTATCGATGCCGACATTAGCGTACTGACGTCGGTCGATTTAGACCATGAAAGTTATCTCGGTAATACCCGTGAGCTTGTGGGCCGTGAAAAGGCGGGCATTTTCCGCCGTGGTAAACCTGCCATTGTGGGTGAACCCAACTTGCCACACACTGTCAATGATGTCGCCAATGAGGTTGGCGCCATCTTGTATCGCGTCGGTAACGAATTCAGTTATCAAGCCCATGGCAATCTGTGGGATTTTCAAGGTCAAGTGCTCAAACTGCACGATTTAGCGTTACCAACTTTGCCATTACCTAATGCGGCGACTGTATTGGCAGTGATTGAACAGGGCTGGCCGGATATCACGCCTTCAATTATTGCTGAGGGTATTAGCACGGCTCGGTTAACGGGTCGATTAGAGCGGGTGAGTGAGAAGCCGTTAGTGTTACTCGATGTTGCCCATAATCCCCATGCGGCGCGTTTTTTGGTACAACAGTTAGCGCCAATCGTTGTGGGTAAGCGCGTGTTCGCCCTTTGCGGCATGTTGAAGGATAAAGATATTGCAGGTGTGTTGCCTGTGATCAATCCACTGATCGACACTTGGTATTTGGTCAGTCTGCATGGTGAGCGTGGCGCGAGTTCGGCCATGCTACGCAAAACATTAGCCACTGAGGCTGTTGCATTTGAGTTTGAGGACATATCTGAGGCTTGGTCTGCATTAAAAGCGCAAATTAACCCAGATGATGTGGTAATTGTGTTTGGCTCCTTTTACACTGTGGCAGGTTTTAAGTCTCAATTTATGCAGGAAGTCAGTTTTGTCTAGCCAGTTTCATAATCGTTTAGTCGGCACTGTGGTGCTGGTTGCGCTTGGGGTAATTTTTTTGCCGGATATTTTGGATGGCAAAAAAGATCGCCAAGAAGAGCAGTTTTCCGAAATTCCTTTGCGCCCGACCGTGATTGAGCAGCAAAAAGCCGACGATGATATGTTTGAAGTCTTGTCGGCCGAGGATGCTGCTGCGCTGAATGGGACTGAGGTCGCCTTAGCCGAAATGCCAGTTAATGCTGACAATGAAAAGTCTGCCGTTGCGCCAGTAATCGAAGTCGCAAAGCAAGATGTTAAGAAAGACGTTAAGCCTGATGTTAAAAAAGCAGAACCTAAGCCTGAAACGAAACCTGAAGCTAAAAAAGAGCCGCCTAAAGCCACTGTAAAAACTGAGCCGGCTAAAAAAGCGGACGCTAAAGCGACTACTGTGGCTAAGGCTGAAAAGCCTAAAGCAGAAACGCCCAAAGCCAGTGCAGCCAAAGAGGATGCCGTTAAAGTGGTCAGCCGTGACAGCTTGAAAAGTGGCTTTACTTTGCAGCTTGGCAGTTTTAACAACGCAACGAATGTTAAAGCCTTGGTTGCACAGCTGCGTAAGAGTGGTTTTAAAGCGTACACTATTCCTGAAAACCCTAAAGATGGCGTATTAACTAAAGTGTTTGTCGGACCCGATGTGTCTGAGGCAAAGCTGAAGAAAGTACAAGTTGAGGTGGAAAACCTTACACGTCTCAAGGGCTGGATTGTTCCTTTTAATCCCTTAGAATCTTAATGGTGATACAACACTCGAGACTGAAAATGATTTATTTACCTCACTAGGGGTGAGAATCGTTTCAGTCTCTGGTAGAATCGCGCCGTCTTAAAGCCCATGTCGGAAAGCCATCTCAATGGTTTGGATTGATTACGCTATCATATTCGTCATCGGATTATCGACTCTCATCAGTCTGATCCGTGGATTTGCCAAAGAAGCCATGTCCTTAGTGGTATGGTTTGCGGCTTTCTTTGTTGCCAGCCAATTTTACCAAGATTTTGCCGTTCACTTAACACAAATGAACGATGAGATGCTGCGTAATGGCGTTTCTATTGCCATCCTCTTTATTACCACTTTGGTACTCGGTGCCTTAGTTAACTATATTCTCGGACAACTTGTTGTCAAAACCGGATTATCTGGCACTGACAGGCTTTTGGGCTTGTGCTTCGGTGCTATTCGAGGCGCGCTTATTGTGAGCGCCTTGTTGTTTTTCATGGATGCTTTTACAGGCTCTCCCAACTCCCAATGGTGGAAAGATTCTGTGCTAGTACCCGAATTTGGCGTTGTTATTCAATGGTTTTTTGACTATTTGGAAAATACCTCCAGCTTTGTACCCAAACTATAAGAAAGAAAATAAAATAATCCTAAGTGATAGAACATCTTACAATGAGGAAGCTTACCCATGTGTGGTATCGTCGGAATAGTTGGCCAATCATCGGTTAATCAGACCATTTATGATGCACTGACAGTGTTGCAGCACAGAGGTCAGGATGCGGCAGGTATTGTGACCATTGATCGTGGTGCTTTCAGACTACGTAAAGCCAATGGTTTGGTTAAAGACGTTTTTGAAGTCAAACATATGCAACGCCTACAAGGTAATGCTGGTATTGGCCATGTGCGTTATCCAACTGCGGGCAGTTCAAGCGCATCTGAAGCGCAGCCTTTCTATGTTAACTCGCCATTTGGGATCTCATTAGCCCATAACGGTAACTTAACCAATACAGTCGAATTAGCCGAAGGGCTGATCAAAAAACGTCGCCACGTGAACACCACTTCGGATTCTGAAGTCTTGTTAAACCTGTTGGCCGACGAACTGCAAAAAACCACGAGTTTGACTCTGACGTCGGAAGAAGTGTTCGATGCGGTCGCTAACGTACACCAACAAGCTCGTGGTGCCTACGCGGTTGTGGCTATGATTATTGGTCAAGGCTTAGTCGCGTTCCGTGACCCATTTGGTATTCGTCCTTTGGTATTAGGTAAGCACGAAACTGCCACTGGCACTGAATACATGGTCGCTTCTGAAAGTGTGGCACTCGATGCAGTTGGCTTTGAAGTGATGCGTGATGTTGCACCGGGTGAAGCGATTTATGTTTCAATTGACGGTCAGCTGTATACCCGTCAATGTGCCGCCGAGCCTAGCTATGCACCTTGTATCTTCGAATTCGTCTATTTTGCCCGCCCAGATTCGACGATCGACAAAGTGTCTGTATATGCAAGTCGCGTCAACATGGGCGCTAAGCTTGGCGAGAAGATTAAGAAAGAATGGTACGATCACGATATCGACGTGGTTATTCCTATTCCTGAAACCTCTTGCGATATCGCGCTGGAAATTGCCCGTTGCATGGACTTACCGTACCGCCAAGGTTTTGTGAAAAACCGTTATATTGGCCGTACCTTCATCATGCCTGGTCAACAGGAGCGTAAGAAGTCAGTGCGTCGTAAGTTGAATGCGATTAACACTGAGTTCAAAGGCAAAAATGTCCTGTTGGTGGACGACTCTATCGTTCGCGGTACGACCTCAGAGCAAATCATCGAAATGGCCCGTGAAGCAGGTGCCAAGAAAGTGTACTTTGCCTCTGCCGCACCGGAAATTCGTTTCCCGAACGTGTATGGTATTGACATGCCAACGTCAAACGAGCTTATTGCCCACGGTCGTGATGCCGATGAAATCGCCAAGTTAATTGGTGCTGATGGCATTATTTTCCAAGACTTGCCAGATTTAATTGAAGCGGTAAGAATGGAGAATCCTGCGATTAAACGTTTCGAAACGTCCGTATTTGATGGTCACTACATCACGAACGACGTTGACCAAGCGTATTTAGATCACTTGACGCAACTGCGAAATGACGATGCTAAAGCCGATCGAAATAAAGATATCGGCACTAACTTAGAGCTGCATAACGTCTGTCACCCATAAGGATTGTGGGTAATTTAGTATCGTAAAGTTTGTGTCCTTTTTGTTCTAAACGATACAAAAAAGCCAGTGAGAAATCACTGGCTTTTTAATGGCTTATATTTGCTTAACGGAGCATAGTGGTAACGTCTACGTATTTATACGTTGCACTGTTTCAGTCATTACATTTTCTTCAGCGTGTTTGCGTTCAACCCAGTAATCCGCATTTTTAATCCCCAGTTTTACCGGGTCAAAAAGTGGCTCTATGCCGAGTGCTTGCTGTGATTCATAATCTTTAAGGCAAGTGAATGCGGTTTTCCTTAATAGAATAATGGCAATAATATTGAGCCATGCCATAAGTCCGACACCAATGTCACCCATTCCCCAAGCCATATCAGCCGTTTTAACTGTGCCGTATACGGTTGAGCCAATGATCACGACTTTGAGAACGACCATGAACCAAGGATGATTTACTTTACGGTTAATATAGGCAATGTTGGTCTCAGCAATGTAGTAATAAGCCACTATGGTCGTAAAGGCGAAGAAGAACAGTGCGATAGCCACAAAGATATTGCCAAATCCTGGCATCATACTTTCCATTGCCGTTTGTACGTAGCCTGGTCCTGCAGCGACTCCGGCAATGCCGGTATAAAGCGCCGCACCGTCAGGGCCCTGAACATTATACAGTCCTGTAATAAGCAGCATGAAACCAGTTGCAGAGCAAACGAATAAGGTGTCGATATACACAGAAAAAGCTTGAACTAACCCTTGTTTGGCTGGATGGCTTACCGCCGCTGCAGATGAGGCGTGTGGCGCTGTACCTTGACCCGCTTCGTTGGAGTAAATCCCCCGCTTTACCCCCCACATGATGGCTAAGCCTAAAATGGCACCAAAACCCGCATCAAAGCCAAAGGCACTTTTGATAATTAACCATAAAATACCCGGTAGCTGGCCAATATTTAGCGCTATGATGACACAAGCCACTATGATGTAACCCAGTGCCATAAAGGGGACGACGGCACTGGCAAAGTGAGCGATACGTTTTACACCGCCAAAAATGATAAAGCCAAGAAGCATAGCCAGTATGGCTGCAGTCACATTAGGATCTATGTTGAAAGCGGTTTTTAAACTTGAACCAATCGAGTTAGCTTGTACGCCCGGCAGCAGGATCCCGCAAGCAAATATGGTCGCAATTGCAAATACCCATGCATACCATTTCATGCCTAAGCCTTTTTCAATATAAAAAGCAGGCCCACCACGATACTCGCCATTGATTTTTTCTTTATAGACTTGACCTAAGGTCGATTCAACGAAGGCGGAGCTGGCACCGAGAAAGGCAACCATCCACATCCAAAATAAAGCGCCAGGACCACCAAAGGTGATTGCTGTGGCAACCCCTGCAATATTACCTGTACCGACTCGGCCCGCTAATGTCATCGCGAGTGCTTGAAAAGACGACACTCCCGCATCAGTACTCTTACCATCAAACATCAGGCGGATCATTTCTGGCAGATGGCGCAGCTGCAAAAATCGAGTGCGAAGGGAGAAATAGAGCCCGACACCTAGGCAAAGAAAAATAAGTGCAGGGCTCCAAATTACACTATTGATCGCGTTGACAATCTCATTCATAGACTCCGATTCCTTTATTGTGTTGTTTTAGCAGAGTTTTTAGTTTTACGGTTATTCAACAGATGTTGAGTTAGGACATTCACTTTTGATTAAGACATTTTTTGTAAATATCCAAGATACTCAACATAACTATTTTTTAGGGAGCTTCATAGTTAAAGTGTTAAATATTTGAAACCAATGTGTTTTGAAATTGAGTTTTAGCATGGGTAAATAGAGCGGAGGGGCGAGTTAACTCGAAATACGGTAGTGATTTATTATGAATGTCAGTTATCCCATTACCCAAAGTAGCATCCACACGCCGAATAAGCTGCTTAAGCTATGGCGCGTGATTTGATGGCTGAGTAATAGAGATAAACTCACAGCAATAGGAATGACGAGAATGAATCCCCATGCTAACGGCATATCGATGATTTTCATTTGTCCCAGCCAGGTACTGGTGAGCATGCTTATTGCGAGTAACATTAAGCTATGGAATATCAATAACTGATTGAATCTTAATATTAATGCTGGTGTTATTGTCATAGCCTGTCGCGCATTTATTGCAAACTGTCTCATAGTCACTCCTTAGTTATTTAGTGTATCTTATGCCTTGTTGAGAATCATTCGCAATTGAATTTACACTTAAGCTTTTACATTTAAGCTCGGTTTACTACAGAAATTTGCACTCAACTGGCGTTTGGGCTAAATTATACTGTAATTATATCCAGTACTTGGTGTTTGTATGATTCTCTATATCGCAGAAAAACCTAGCCTAGGGCGGGCCATTGCCGATGTATTGCCTAAACCCCATAAAAAAGGCGATGGATTTATCGAAGCCGCCAATGGCGATTGTGTGTCTTGGTGCGTTGGTCACTTGCTCGAGCAAGCAGAACCTGATGCCTATAATCCCGAATTTAAGTCTTGGAAATTCGAGCATTTGCCAATAGTGCCAGACAAGTGGCAACTAAAACCTAAGGCTGCGACCCGCAGCCAACTCACAGTGCTAAAACGATTAGTCAAACAAGCCAACACGCTGGTTAACGCGGGCGATCCCGACCGCGAAGGGCAGTTACTCGTGGATGAAGTGATTGCCTATCTTGGCGTGACGGGGGACAAGCTACATCAAACCCAGCGTTTACTGATCAGTGACTTAAACCCACAAGCTGTAAAACGGGCTCTAACGCAGCTACGCAGTAATCGCGAGTTTATTCCTTTATCCACATCGGCCTTAGCCCGCAGTCGTGCCGATTGGCTCTATGGCATGAATATGACGCGTGCGTACACCATCCAAGGTAAAAAGGTCGGTTATCAAGGCGTGTTATCCGTCGGCCGAGTACAAACGCCATTGCTTGGGCTAGTGGTGCGCCGTGATGAAGAGATTGCCCACTTTCAATCTAAGCCTTTTTATGAAGTACTGGCGCATTTGGCGACCGAGAAGCAAGAAACCTTCAGCGCCAAGTGGCAACCTAGCGAAGCTTGTCAGCCTTATATGGATGAAGAAGGACGAGTGTTAGTGAGAGGGTTAGCGCAAAATGTGGTGAGTCGCATCAGTGATAAACCCGCCTTAGTCACTCAATTAGTGGCTAAGGACAAGAAACAGAATCCACCATTGCCCTACAGCTTATCCGCGTTGCAAATTGATGCGGCGAAACGGTTTGGCATGAGTGCTAAGGATGTGCTCGATACCTGCCAGAGTTTGTATGAACGCCATAAACTCATTACTTACCCACGCTCCGACAGTCGTTATTTACCCGTTGAGCAACATAACCTTGCGCCTTCGGTACTTAAGGCGATAAGTGACGGTGCTGCTGAGTTATTGCAAGGTGCTGATGCACCCGATCCCCGTCTTAAATCTAAAGCATGGGATGATAAAAAAGTGGACGCCCATCACGCAATCGTCCCCACAGAGAAGACGGCTAACTTATCTAGCTTGAGTCAGCGTGAGAGGCAGTTATATCTTCATGTTGCTCGCCAGTACTTAGCCCAGTTTTATCCGGCTTATTGTTACAGTGAAACCACAGTGCAAGTGACAATCGAGGGTGGCTTATTTAATACCAAGGCGCGTCAGGATAAATCCCTCGGCTGGAAGCAACTCTTTGCCCGCCAAGAGCCAAATGGCAGTAAGGCGAGTGGCAACAAGTCGACGGAAGAAAGCGCAGGTAAGGACGATGAGGAGAATGACGAGTTTATTGGCCAATTACCGCCTTTGAAATTGGGACAGGCTTTGCATTGTACTCGTGGCGAATTGTTGGAGAAAAATACTCAACCACCAAAGGCCTTTACCGATGCCACTTTACTCGGAGCTATGACGGGTATTAGCCGTTATGTGACCGATCCTGAGATCCGTAAAATTCTTAAAGAAACCGACGGATTAGGTACAGAGGCTACCCGTGCAGGTATTATCGAATTGTTGTTCAAACGCGGTTTTTTACAACGCTTAGGTAAATCTATTGTCTCGACAGACGTGGGGAAAGGATTGATTAACAGCTTGCCCGCGAGTGCGACTACGCCGGATATGACAGCGCTTTGGGAAGCGAGCCTGAACGGCATTTGCCATAAAGAAACCTCTTATCAAGCCTTTATGCAGCCACTGCTCGGCACCTTATCCACGCTTATCCAGAATGCAGGCGCACAACTGCCAACCGCGCTTAATGGTTTACAAGGCCAAGGTTATCGTAAAACGGCAAGTAATAAATCCGGTTATCGTAAGTCGCCTTACCGCAAAGCCTCGAGCTCGGCAAAACGGGCAGGCACTGCAAGTACAGCTAAAAGCAGTGTGAAGAAGTCAGTGGCTAGTGCTGGCGCAAGGAGTCGAACACGCAAAGTGGCTACAGAGGCTTAATAGTCACGAGTGCGTTGTGATTCTGTTGTAGGGGATATTCGACCTTAAGCTATAACGCTTTCACAGCACTGAATTTGGGCAAAAAAAGAGTAAACCAAAACGGTTTACTCATACGGAAATAGGTCGTTAAAGCTTGCCAAAATCACTCAACTGATGAGGAGCAGGCATATAATCTCAGCATTAACTTAATTAGCCCTTAAAGCTCATATTTATCTTAGGGTGTCGCCTCGGTTTAAGCTGATGAGCTTATCTAGTATGCGTTCTCCATCCATGCGGATGCCGTTGTGCTCATATTCTGATGTTAACCAATACTTTAGCCTGCCAACTTGTTTTGTGGTTTCTAAACTGTATAGCATCTCTACAAACATATCTTCACTGTAAATGGCCGCTGCAACAGGGACTCGGTTTTGTGCCAGTTGCTCTAGATTGTAAAGTGTTGGCCAATCTGATTTATGGGCAAGGATTTCTGCCGCGGCTTTAAGCGGCACTAAGTGACTAAATTGGTCAAACATCCATGGGTATATCATCTCACCTGTGAATAAAAACGGTTTACCTTGTTGATAGTTAAAGGCGGGGAATTGCTGTCTAACCCTGTGTGCCGACCATTGTGAAGCTGAGTGTTGGCAGTAAATGGCCTCATGCAACAGGGCAAAAATTGGGTTAGTGTTGTAATCGAGCATTTGACCGAAATGATTTAAAAATAACGGATTAACGACTGTCCCTGAAGCCGTGTTGATCAAGGCTTGCTCAAGTAAATAATAAACCGATTCAGGCCCTTGCTCCATTCCGATATTAATACCCAGCAACTGCAGCATTTCAACCGTGAGGCGTTCACCCGTTGCCAAATACACTTCATTTTCAAGTAAATGTTTTGCTAACCGAGTGACGAGATGTTGAGCATCGTGGAAGCGTTGGAAAAATTGTTTATTCTTCGCCAGTACGCGTTGATAAGTCGCAAGATAGACGTCGTCGCTGCTACGGGTTAATGATGGTATGCCACCCGTGATATAGGCTTCACTGACGCCTTGAGGGGCGGCGCTTAAATAATGTAACACGCAAAATCCCCCAAAACTTTGGCCGAGAATCGCCCACTTATCGGCGGGACAAAGCTGGGCACGAATCGTTTCGGCATCACGAATGATATTGTCAGCCCTGAAATGGCTTAGGTAATCCGCTTGAGCTGCGGGATCTAAGTGTTGCAAGCTTTGGTAATTAATCGGTGTTGATAAGCCTGTACCACGTTGATCGAGTAATAACACTCGATATTCTTTTAATGCGCGGCGGATCCAGCCGCTGTTGCTGGCGGGACGCATGGCCGCAAATCCTGGGCCGCCTTGAAAAAATACGATATAAGGTAGTTTTTTATCTTTGTTTTCTGGGCTACAGAGTTCTCTGGCAAACACTTGGATTTGCTCTGCAATTGGATTTTGATAGTTGAGGGGCAAGGTAAAAGTGTGTTTCTTCGCCAGCACTCCGGCGAGAATAATATCGGGTTTCATCAAACAACCTTAATGGCAGAGGATCATGTTATTGTGATTGGCAGATTGTATACCCAAATAAGCTGAAGATGCAGCAACCTAGGCTACCTGAAACGCGTATCTTCAGCTAACTTGGGTATAGACAAAATAGTTTATGTCGTAAGCTAGGATTATTTGATTAGCTTTTGGTGAAGATCAATTTTTTGGATACAAATTTGAGCCATGATGAGTTTCTTAGCGTAATCTATCGCTTATGGATAACACGAGATTGAAGCTATGAAGTATCAGATTATTCCAGTGACACCTTTTCAGCAAAATTGCAGCTTGATCTGGTGTGAAAAAACTAAGCGTGCGGCAGTCGTGGATCCCGGTGGGAATATTGATAGGATCCAAAACGAAGTGGCGAAACTTGGACTCGTCCTCGAAAAAATCCTCCTTACCCATGGGCATATCGATCATGTCGGTGGTGCAAAAAACCTAGCGAAAGCCGCCAATGTGCCGATTATTGGCCCGCATATTGCTGATAAATTCTGGATTGATAACTTACCTAAGCAAAGCCAAAATTTTGGTTTTCCCCATTGCGATGCCTTTGAACCGGATCAATATCTGCAGGATAGCGATATTGTTAAAGTGGGCGAGCAAAGTTTATCTGTGCTGCATTGCCCTGGGCATACGCCGGGACACATTGCACTTTTCTCTGCCCAATCTAAGTTGGCGTGGGTGGGGGATATTTTGTTTCGAAGTTCTATCGGCCGCACCGATTTCCCCCAATCAAATCATCAGGATTTAATTCACTCGATCACCGAAAAACTGTGGCCCTTAGGCGCCGAGGTTGAATTCATTCCTGGGCATGGTCCTATGTCGACTTTTGGCGAAGAGCGCGAGCATAACCCCTTTGTCGCGGACCAACTTTTACTGTAATTGAGACGCCATTCAGCATTGCTTGATTTGTGAGCGATAATCACTCGCAAATCAAATGATTATTTCAGCTAATAAACCAACCTTTTTTATGTTTTCTGTTTTTCCTTCTAGACTTAAAGCAGTTCTTCCGTCTACTGGGGTAAGTATGAAAACAAAAACAATGATGAGCGTGGTCTTTTCGACCATAGTCGCGAGTGCCGTGATTTCTGCGGTATTGAGCTTCAATGTTAAGTCTAAAATCGATCTCTTTAATGATGCGGCTAGCGTCCGATATCAGTCCTATCAAGTCGCCGATGAGTTAAGACAAAGTTCCGATGACCTAACGCGTCTCGCTCGAACTTACGCTGTTACGGGTGATGAAAAATACGAAAAAATGTATATGGATATTTTGGCTATCCGTAATGGTGAGAAGTCTAGACCTGAAAAATATCACCAGATTTACTGGGATTTGGTGCTGAGCTATGGCGATAAGCCAAAACCCGACGGTGCTAGCATTGCGATAAACACGCAAATGAAGTCCCTCGGTTTTTCTGATGAAGAATTCCGTTACCTTGAACAAGCCCAGCAAAACTCAGATGCGTTAGTCGCCCTCGAAGTGAAAGCCATGAATGCCGTTAAAGGTATTTTTATGGACCCCAACACCCAAACTTACACGATCAAAGGTGAGCCTAACTTAACCATGGCGAGGGAGTTATTACATAGCGACCAATACCACAGAGAAAAAGCTAAGATCATGCAGCCGATTGATGAGTTTTTTACAGCATTGGATAAACGTACCGATGGTGATGTGAATAACCGACTCGACTCCCTGCATGCTGCATTAAACTGGTCCCAACTGGTGTTATTTATCGTGATTTTAGCCGCCGTTGGCGGATTTATTATCGTTAAAAGCAGGATTGTGACTCCCTTAGTGCAGACCTGTGTTGAATTGCTCGATATTCAGCGTTCTAAAAATCTTGCGCGGCGGATCTCTGTTACGACTCAGGGGGAAATTGGCGAAATCGTTAATCAAATCAACTTGTTTATCTCTTCCCTTGCCAGTTCATTATCGACGACGGATGGCATTGCAAAAGAGGTGGCTGATTTAGCTAAGCAAACTAAAGCATCAATTCAAATTTCGCGTGAAAGCTCAAATCGAGTGGCGAGAGAACTGGATGCCAGCGCCAGTGCGATGGAAGAAATGACCACGACCTTAGTACATGTGAGTGAGAGCACCTCGAATGCTGAAAGCCGCGCCGCCGAAAATGAAACGCATGTCACTGTAGGTAAACAGACGGTATCTGAAGCGTTGAAAGCCATGTCGGTATTAGAAACTGAGTTTAGGAATACCCAAGACTCTATGTCGCATCTAGTGAACGAAAGTACCCAAGTCAGCAATGTGTTGAGTGTGATTAAGGCGATTGCTGAGCAGACGAATTTGCTGGCACTGAATGCCGCGATTGAAGCCGCACGGGCCGGTGAGCAAGGACGAGGCTTCGCTGTGGTAGCTGATGAGGTTCGATCATTAGCCCAACGCACTCAAGATTCCACCAAGGAAATCGATGATATTGTCGCAAGCCTTCAAAGCCGTACGAATCAAGTGGGTACATCTGTGACTCAAGCGGCGACGCTAATGCAAAAGGCGGGGGTAGAACTGCAACGTATCGTGGCAGTATTTGAGGATATTCGCCATAGTACGGAAGCGATTCATGGGATCAATACTCAGGTTGCCGCTTCAACCGAAGAACAATCCTTGGTTTCTAAAGAAATCGCTTCGAGCATGATGGTGATCCGCGATAATTCCCGTGAAGTATCACAGATTATCGAACAGATTGAATCGACATCCATTAGTCTAGACAACCAATCCCAGATACTGCGCACTAAGGCGGGGGAATACCAGTTTTAGATAAATGTGATTGATTTGCGAACAAACGCCACTCAGACATGGACGTCAATTCTTCCTCTTTAGCTTCCCCTGAACATATTTTATGCTTCAACACTTTTTGAAATCTATTACTCCTTTCAATACGCACACGCCTTTGCTAACTTGGTTGTCCATATGTTTAATGCGAGCGTTTCACGAAGCAGTTTTATTTGCTGATAAAACTTGCGTCAAGCTTTGATGACAAATAGACGTCGATAGCTGCGTTATTAACGGTTGATCGTTTCAATAGCGATAAGCGCATTAAATTTTTTAAATCTCCCTAACCCAATGGAGTCCTTGCGGATGGATCACCAAATCGAAGATTTACTAGAGCATTGGCTACCACTGGCGGATGACGCTTGGGTGCTTGCGGTGATCACCCAAATTCAAGGTTCGGCCTATCGCAAACCCGGCGCTATGATGTTGTTCCATGAGTTTGGTCAAGGCGTGGGTATGTTAAGTGGCGGCTGTTTAGAAGCCGATTTACGTCGCCATGCTCAAAATGCCATGCAGACTAAGCAAGTCATGTGCGTCACCTATGATGCAAGCGATGAGTCCGATGCCAGCTATCGACTCGGTTGTGGTGGCATAGTAGATATCATGTTGATCCCTCTGCTAAAAGAAAATCATGATCTTGGCTTAGTTGAGCTAGTGCAGGCATTTCGCCACGGTCGGTCGGGTTTTTACCAATTGCCTTTAGTCAAAGCGGGGACGGATGCACGCCAGTATCACGCTGCGTTTTATTCTGAGGAGTTGACGCCGTTCCCCGCTAGCGATTTTGTTCGCACGGGCGTCTTCACCCAAGACGCGGGAGAATCATTGATTATTCCCTTGAGACCAAGATTCCATCTTGGGATCTTTGGCGGTGGTATCGATGCTAAGCCCGTTGCCGCCATGGCCCACACTTTAGGTTGGCAAGTGACTGTTTTCGATGGTCGTACCGCCTATGCCAGAGCGGCGGATTTCCCCCATGCCCATATAGTGAAACTGACCGCGGGGGAATTAACCGCGAATCATATCGCTCAATTGGATTGCGCCGTGGTGATGAACCATAACTTGGGCTTAGATGCTGCGGCATTAAAGGTTATTCAAGCGCATCCGCTAGCCTATATTGCCTTGCTTGGTCCTGCCCATCGACGGGATAAAGTGCTTGGAATGGCAGGGCTCAGTACTGAATCTTTTTCTGGGGTATTTTCTGCTCCCGCAGGGCTTGCCCTTGGCGGCGAGTTACCGAGTGCCGTGGCGTTAAGTATTTTGGCCCAGTGCCACGGCGTGCTCCATGGTGCGACCTTAAAACATCTCGATGAGATAATGCGTTGATGACGTTGCCGCCAGTACAAAAGCCTTCTGTACTAATGTCTTCAGCACCAAAGTCGGCAGCGCTAACGTTGACAGAGCAAACGCCACTTTCATCCAAGCGACTGCTGATTGTGGTACTTGCGGCGGGTGAGAGTAAGCGCTTTGATGGGGTAAAGTTAGCGCAACTTCTACCATCACATAGTGCTACGGAAATTCGCGAACAAACCATCATTTGCACTCATGTTGAGCGTTTACAACAGCTTAGTTGCCAAGATTTAGGTTTGGATCGCAAAGACTCTCATTCGCTCCAGCATACGCCTTTGTTAATCATACTCGGTGCTCACCAGCACATATTGCAGCCATTATTAGTCGAGCTTCACTCCCGCCAACCCTTTGATATTTTAGTTAATCCACAGTGGCAAACAGGCTTAGCATCCTCAGTGAGTTTGGCGGCAAGTTATGCCAAGGAACAGGGCTTTGATGCCATGTTGTTGACATTGGCAGACCAAGTGGCCTTGAGTGCAGACGATTATCGACAACTGATTTTGACATGGGATGAAACCGGTAAAGACGTTGCCGCCCATTATTTGGATGATTTAGGCGTACCTGCTATTTTTAATGCCTCTACATTACCGCAGTTCACTCACTTGAGTGGTGATCGCGGGGCGAAATCGATTCTAAAACAACAAGCACAGCGGGGAGCGTTAGTCGCTATAACACTACCCCGCGCCGCAATTGATATTGATACCCAAGCCGATCTTGCGTCGTGGTTGGCACTTAAGGAGTGAGTTATGGCAGAAGTATTATCAACCACTGCAGTTATCAAGGAAGCCAGTACCGCCGCTTCCACCCAAACACTTTTCATCAACGGTAAATCATTTACCTTAGATGCCGATCCTAAGATGCCAATCCTGTGGGCGTTACGGGATATTTTAGGGCTCACGGGCACTAAATATGGTTGTGGTGCAGGGTTATGCGGTGCTTGCACTGTGCATTTAGACGGCCATCCCGTACGCGCCTGTTTAACCAGTTTGGGGCAGGCACAAGGAAAACGTCTGACAACAATTGAAGGGCTGGATAATCAAAAGCTTAAAAATGCATGGGCCGAACATAACGTGCCCCAGTGCGGCTATTGCCAAGCGGGACAATTGATGTCGGCTGCGGCGTTAGTGGCGCAGCATCCGAAACCTTCTGAAGCACAAATCAACTCGGCCATGTCGGGGAATATCTGCCGCTGCGGCACATATCCGCGGATCAAAGCCGCACTGCAAAACTATGCCAAACAGGAGGGCTAATATGAGTACTTTTACTGCCGTAGAAAATATCAGCCGCCGCGACGTGCTAAAACTGTTTGGCGCAGTGGGTGGCGGATTAGCATTAGGGGCGAGCGGACTAACATGGAGCCCCATGGCGCTGGCGCAGGATAAAGAAGCGCGGTTGAATCTGTTTATTGCCATTGGTGAAGACGACAAAGTGTACCTCACTTGCCATCGCTCCGAGATGGGACAGGGGATCAGAACCGGCATTCTGCAAGTCTTAGCCGAAGAGTTAGAAGCGGATTGGGATAAAATTGTCCCTATTCAAGGTTTAGCTGATAAACGTTATGCCAGCCAAAACACCGACGGTAGCCGCAGTATTCGCGAAAATTACGACCGCATGCGCCAGATGGGGGCGATGGCAAGAACCATGCTAGAACAGGCTGCCGCCGCACGTTGGAAAGTTCCCGTGAGCGAGGTGCATACCGCCAGCCATAAAGTGCTGCATGCTAAAACGGGCCGCTCGGCCAAGTTTGGCGAGTTAGCGTTAGCCGCATCAGAGCAGCCAGTACCTGCAGTTGAGTCATTAACCTTTAAAGACGTTAAAGATTTCAAGCAGATTGGTGCATCACGTCAAATCGTTGATATGGATGCCATGTTAAGTGGCAGCGCGATTTATGGTTACGATATCAAACTCGATGGCATGCTTTACGCCAGCATAATACGCCCGCCGGTGCTCGGGAGCGATGTGGCAAGCTTGGACGATACCGCAGCGCGCCAAGTGGCTGGGGTAGTGGATGTGTATCGTTTGCCAGCCGCTAAGGGCGCTCCCGCGTTTCAGGCTTTGGGCGGCGTAGCTGTTATCGCCACAAACACGTGGAGTGCCCTCGAAGGGCGCAAAGCCTTAAAAGTCACTTGGACTCAGGCCGACAACAGTCAGCATGATTCAAGTCTTTATTTGAAGTCACTGGTCGAGCGGGTACAGCAAAGCGGTAATGTCGTGCGTCAAGCTGGTGATGAAATCAAAAACTGGCCCGAGGCGAATACGTTAAAAGCGGTTTATACCGTGCCTTATTTAATTCATTCCTCTATTGAGCCGCCCGTTGCCACCGCCCATGTGACTGAAAAGGGCTGTGAAATCTGGGCATCGACCCAAACGCCGCAAAGTACCCAGCAAAATGTGGCCGCAGCGCTAGGTATGGAAGAAGATGCGATTAAAGTGAATGTCACCCTATTGGGTGGTGGTTTTGGGCGTAAATCTAAACCTGATTTTAGCGTTGAAGCCGCACTATTATCGAAGCAATTCAAGCGTCCAATTAAGGTGAGTTGGAGCCGCGAAGATGAAATTCAAAACGGTTATTACCATGCTATCAGCGCCCAGTCCTATCAGGCACTGTTTGATGCCAATAACAAACCGACCGCGCTTTTAGCCCGTACCGGATTTCCATCCATTAGCTCGACCTTTGCCGAAGGGGTGGAATATCCCTCTGGCGGTGAGTTGGATTTAGGCTTTGTGGATGTGCCCTTTGCTTTGCCAAATTTAAGATACGAAGCGGTAAAAGCGCAGGCGCATAGCCGTATTGGTTGGATGCGCTCTGTGTGTAATATTCAGCACGGTTTTAGTGTCGGCAGTTTTGTCGATGAAATGGCTCATCGTTCTCAGGTTTCTTGCCCTGCAATGTGGCGTAGCCTTTTAGGTGAAGCAAGGCGTGAGACCTTTACCGACCAACAGTTCACCTACGGCAACTATGGCGAAGAGCTCAATCGTCACCCTGTGGACGTCAGTCGCTATTTTGGGGTAATCGACGCGGTCGAAAAAGCCCAAGCTAAGGCGCCCAAGGCGGGTAAAAATCAGGGCTGGGGTTTTGCCGTACACCGCAGTTTTGTGAGTTATGTCGCCGTGGCCATGCTGGTGGAAGTGAGTGAGGATAAACAGCTTAAAGTGCTGAATGCCATCGCTGCTATCGATGCGGGCACGATAGTTAACCCAGATAGGGTAAAAGCACAGACAGAAGGTGCGATTGTATTTGGCCTGAGTTTAGCCTTGATGGGTGAAATCACTTACAAAGAGGGCAAAGTGCAGCAATCGAATTTCCACGATTATCCTTTGCTGCGACTTCCCCAAACCCCCGATATGGAGATCATCATTATTGCATCCGATGCGCCGCCCGCAGGCGTGGGTGAGCCGGGTGTGCCGCCCGTTGCCCCGAGTTTAACCAATGCGATTTTTGCGGCGACGGGGCAGAGGATCCGCGATCTTCCCGTGAATAAACTATTGCGAGTGTAAGTGTCGGCAAGAGGGTTAACTGAAAGCCGTTTGAACAAAAAAGCGCCTAATAAGCGCTTTTTTCGTTTTTTTACCACAAAAAATTTGCTTGTTAGCGATTTTACGGGCATTAATGCCGAAAATTAGCAATAGATCAGGTTTTTGTTACCAAAATAGAGGTAATTTAACCAATATGTTTACCCAAGCCACCTCAAAATATACATTTTAGAGCGCCCAAGGGTATTAAACTTCCGTGAATAGAATTACTAAAGGGGTCATCCATGGAAAATCGTTGGCAAGTCGCTATTTCTGCCGGCCTATTGGCGGCTATTTGGTGTGGCGTCGCAGATGCTTTTCATCTGGTCACTTGGATCGGCTTTTTAGGTTGTAGCACTTTTTTTGCTCAACCTAAGGCTGGCTTTCAGGGCGTGATGATGGCGTGGTGCACAAACCTGTCCGGTGTATTTTGGGCTTGGCTCATTATCTCGGGTAGCAGCTTTTTTATTTCGCCCGTATTTGGGTATATTTTTACCGGCATAGCCACTTCGGCCATGTGTTTACAGGCAAGTTATCAAAAGCTTAGCTTTATTCCCGGCGCATTTATTGGCTGTTGCACTACCTTTGCTATGGCGGGTGATGTGGCCAATGTCGTGCCGTCGTTGATCATTGGTGGCTTATTAGGTTTTAGCATGAGCCTGTTAACGGGGCAGTTGGTTACTCTGACACAAAAGTGGTCTGCCGCCACACGTAACCAAGTTGCTAGCACGGATTAGCATAATACCTGCTCAGATCTTATGACTGACATAGTTGTCGTGACAATCTGAGCTATACTGCTGATTTAGTGCCAAATAGCATTTTGTTCTTAGGAATTATCAAGATGAAACAAATCCAGTTTCGTACCATTGATGCCATATTGATCAAGTTCAGTC
Organism: Shewanella sp. SM69; assembly: GCF_025653985.1. NCBI lineage: Bacteria > Pseudomonadati > Pseudomonadota > Gammaproteobacteria > Alteromonadales > Shewanellaceae > Shewanella > Shewanella sp. SM69. The sequence continues at coordinate 88,459 of NZ_JAKKRV010000007.1, read as the reverse complement.
TCAACGGAAAGTTTTGGGTAGTGTGTTCTATGGTGGCGCTGATCACGGCCGCCGTGGCGCTTGTCAACTATCAACATGCGCACCGTAACCTTGAGCAGGCCTCAATCGCTCGGGTTCAAGCTAGCGTCGATACCTTAGCGCAAGTTGCAACGGCGCAAAAGCTACAAGCTGACGCCTTATCTCAATTTGCCAGCCAATACGGGTTAACTGTAACTTCAAGGCAAAGTGATGCGCAGCGTCAAGGGGATAAAGTGACGGTCAGCGCCAGTGTGTCAGGTCAAGCCTTACAACTGACGCAGAATGTCCATGAGTGGGAAGCCGATGCGCGTAGCGATGCTAACTTTATGTTCTGGTTAGCGTTAGTGGGTTTGTTGCCTTTATTCCAACTGAGTTACTGGATTTCGACTTCACTCGGTGGTGGATTATGGGACATGTACTTAGCCATCAAACGCTTAGCCGATGGTGATTTGAGCTTTAGATTAAACTTCTTTGGTACTGACGATTTCAGTTTGATTGCTCGGGAAATCGATCGCTGCGCCGACAATATGAGTGAAATGGTGTCAGCCATTGGCAAAAATGCACAGACCTTATCATTGGCATCCGATGAATTTAATCAACAGGCGGCCACCAGTGATAAACTGATTGGGTTCCAACATCAATTCCTCGATTCCGTTGCCGTGGCGATGGCACAAATGACCTCAGCGATTGAAGAAGTCTCTGTTAATGCGAGTAATACTTCGTTGCAAACCAAGGAAAATTCAAGCCAAATGTTGGCCAGTCGTGGGCGTATTAGCCATACAGTGGAAAGCATTGGTTTACTCTCAACTAAGATTGGTGCGGCGTTTTCATCGGTGGAACAATTGTCTAAGGATGCGGCGAGTATCGATGCTGTAGTCACAACCATTAACAGTATTTCCCAGCAAACCAATTTGTTAGCCTTAAATGCGGCCATTGAAGCGGCCCGTGCCGGTGAGCAAGGTCGTGGCTTTGCTGTGGTAGCCGATGAAGTGCGTACCTTAGCGGGTCGAACTCAACAGGCCACGGTAGAAATTCAGGCCATGATTGAAGGCTTACAATCTGGCACGACTCGTTTATCTAGCATTACCATGGAGATAGTCGATCAGGCCGATGAAGGTCGCAGTGCGATTATCGCCGTCGGTGATGATGTTCAAGGTATGGCGCAATCGGTCAATGCGGTATTTGATATGAGCAGCCAAATTGCCGCCTCGGCGGAAGAGCAGAGTGTCGCCGCGCGGGATATTGCCGGACAATTGAATGAAATCCGCCATCAGTCGGAAACTATCAAACAAACAGCCCAGCGCAGTGTGACCTTAGCCAATGATCTGCACCATGCCTCGGTCGAGTTAGATGGCATTTTAAAGCAGTACCGCACGAGTTAATATGTCACCTTTAATGTGAGTCGTCGGCATGGGGTGTTGAGCAATAACGCCCGATACTGAGTCTCATGTTAAGTAGTAACGTATCATCCGACAATGGCGGAAATCTTAGATTTCCGCCATTTTAATTTGGAAGTACCCAAAGAACTATTTAGTTATATTGCCCTATTCCGTTCTATCAGCGTGACATTATCTAAATTGACGGTCATAGATTTCAGGGGAGAAAGTTATGTCTGAAAATGTCCTTTTTTGCGGAGGGTATTTCACTGTGGTTGGCGGTGGAAATCTGTGTTTTGTAAAAATAGAATTTGGGGAAATTGATGGTTTCTATATGGCTGATTGTGTTAACCTTTATCGGAAATATTTAAGAAAAATATCAAGCAATTTTAAATTGTTTGTTGATGATAAACGTTCACTAGAGTATCACTTGTTCGCCTCGGTCAATTAAAATTGGCTTGGGACGCCGCTTAACGTTAGGCAACAATAATTATGAATAACGATCCATTTCGAAACCCGACAGATACCGAAATAGCCAGCGCTGAAAGCAAACTGGGCATCAGTTTTCATGACGACTACCGATCATTTTTGAAGTCTGGCAGCGATGTTGCAAACGCTACCTTTGAGCCTGCGGTAATTTTACCCGGCTCTGGCCATCTTGATATCTTTGACATTGCTGAAACAGCCTGGAATGTCATGGGTCTTCCAAGAGACCTTTTGCCATTCATCGAGGATAATGGCGACTATTTCTGCATAGCAAAGACGGGTGAGATAATTTATTGGTCTCACAACGGCAGCACTAAGGAAGAATGGCCGAATCTTTCTGCATGGCACAAGCAGGTTTGTGTAGACCTTGAGTAACTGTGATAGCCTAAATAGTGGTTCAAATCGTTCGCTCCGCTCTCAGTGATGGGTTAAAGCCTGCCCCTTAGCCAAACGTTAACCCATACAAGCATTTAAAGCGGGACTGCTAACAGTTTGCTCGACTTCGCTTCGCTACACAATTTTAGCAAACAATTATCAGCCCCTTAAATGGGCGTTAAGCATTATGAGCAAATATCGAGATAAATTCGAATATCCGGAAAATCCAGCAAGTGCTGAAGAAATTCAGGCTCTTGAGAAATGGTTAGGAACAGATCTTCCGAGTGAGTATAAGAAGTTCTTGCTTGAAACTAATGGGGCAGAAACTCCGATTGGCGTGCAAGAACCAGATGACTCAGTTGTGCTCTGGAGCGCTAAAGAGATATCCGAATTAACAGAAGCCTATTGCTACGAGCAATACTTGCCTGGGTTGGTTGCTATTGGTTCAGATGGTGGGGGAGAGTCAATTGTCTTCGATACCACACATAATATAAGTTCAGAAGACTGGCCAGTTTATAGGGTACCTTTCGGCGATTTAACGAAAGAGTCTATGGTATTGTTGGCGGAAAATTTCAATGAGTGGGTTTCCAGTGGTTATTCGCTCAAGTTCTAAAATGTTTAACAAGGCCAGTCAATCTGACCTCCGTAAACTGTCTTCTTTTTTTGCAAAAAGACGTAAAAAAGCTTCCAACTCACTCCGGCAGTTGCTGGCGGCGTTATGTTTAAAGCGGTAGAAATTAGAAAGAGGGCATTAATATGTCAGGAGAGAGAATATCGGGTGATGGAGAACGAGAACGATGTCCTGTACATGGGCATACGAGAAGGCTATCTAGCAAAGAAATTAATGAGATTAAGCACGCTGTAGAAGTTGCTAAATCACAAGCTAAACGTAAGGGAGTTACACCTAAAGATCCTCAAATTGGTCTTTTCAGTTGTAAATGTAATTGCTTCTATGTGAAAGTTGAATAATGGTCCATCAATATGTTGATAGTATTATCAGAATGCGAACATAACAAATTGCTGTATCTGAAATTTTTCCGTTCCTTCTTTTTTGTTTGATAACACAAAAGCTTCTACTCCAAAAATGCAGCTGAGCAAGGCGTTACACCATAGACATTTCTATGCGAAATTCACTTGTTATAGCTGATGAACTAATACGCTTTTGTCCCAAAGCTTGCTACGTATTTCTTTAAAACAAACAGGCTTCGCCGATGCTAAACAGGTGAACCATGGTGATTTGCGAGACGACCGTCCGCCCCATGGCCGCTCTTTGGCGTCCATGCCATCGCGGCATTTGTGAATCCTTTCACATCAGATGGGGCGGTCGAGCATCCACGGATGGACTGGCTGCGAGTCGACGAGCAAATACCATGGCAAGCATGTGTGAGTGGACATCAGCAAACGCTAAACTCCTCACAACTAAAATTATTGGTCCCCAAACACTCGTCTTCAAGACATATCTGTCCAAAAGTGAATTACGTTCAGTATCACACCTGACTCATTGACTATTCATCGAACGATAAAGATAAAATATGTTTCACCCATAAAAAAACATCGACCTAAGCCGATGTTTTATATCTACTAAGATGATCGAACGTTAGCGGGTTAAGCCTCTTTGAACGTGCTCCAGATGGGGGCGTGATCTGAGGGCTTATCTATGCCGCGTAGATCGTAATCGACGTCGGATTCGACTAAACGTGCTGCTAGTGAAGGCGTTGTTAAAATCACATCAATACGCAGGCCACGGTTGTCATCGAACCCTTTGCTGCGGTAATCGAACCAAGAATAACGTTCGATGCGCTCTGGGTGTAATTGACGGAAAGTGTCGATTAAGCCCCAGTCTTGTAAGGTTTTTAACCACTCACGCTCTTCCGGTTGGAAGCTACATTTGCCGGTTTTTAGCCAACGTTTACGATTGACTTCGCCTATACCTATGTCTAAATCGGTCGGCGAAATATTGATGTCACCTATGATGGCGATATCTTCATCGTTGCTGTGATTTGTCTGCAAGTAGTGCATTAAATCCTGATAAAACTTACGTTTAGCAGGATATTTTGTTGGGTGGTCTATGCTTTCGCCCTGGGGGAAATAGCCGTTGAACACAGTCAATGGACGACCATTCGCTTGGGTAAATGTGCCGATAATCATGCGGCGCTGGGCATCTTCATCATCGCTTGGAAAACCCTTTTGCAGTTTTTCTGGTGCGACTTTAGACAGCATGGCAACACCATAGTGAGCTTTACCGCCGTGGTAATGCACTTGATATCCCATAGCTTCGACTTCGGCTAATGGAAACGCCTCATCGTGCACTTTGGTTTCTTGCAGGCCGATAATGTCGGGCTGGTGGCTATCGATTAAGGCTTGCAATTGATGCAAGCGTGCCCGCAGACCATTGATGTTAAAGGACACTATTTTCATTAAGGCAGGACTCGTTTAAAGGGTTTAACCACAACACTTTGGTAAACGCCCGCTTCGATATAGGGATCGGCATCGGCCCAGTGTTTTGCTGCGACTAAGGATTCAAAATCTGCGACAACCAGTGAACCACTAAAGCCTGCATCACCAGGGTTTTCACTGTCGATGGCTGGGTGTGGGCCAGCGATCAGTAAACGACCTTCATCGGCGAGGGCTTGCAGGCGAGCTAAATGGGCTGGGCGTGCGGCTAAACGTTTTTCTAAACTATTCTCAAAATCTTGAGCTGAAATCATATACCACATTATTTGAGTTCCTTGCGTTGATCTTCGGGAAGGTGTTTATAAAGATAAAATACGGTCAGGACAGTATTAATTAAGGTTAAAGCGGTTAAACCAAACACTTTAAAATTGACCCAAGTTTCTAATGGCAAACTAAAGGCGACATAAATATTGACTAGGCCACAAGCGGCGAAAAAGATCACCCAATACCAAGTTACGCGAGCCCAAATTTTGTCGTCTACTTGCATTTCTTTGCCTAACATCGACTTTAATATCGATTTATTGAGCAATTGACTGACACCTAAGGCGATGGCAAACAAACTATAGATGATGGTCACTTTCCACTTGATAAAAGAATCATCGTGAAACACTAAAGTGAGTGTGCCAAACACTGTCACCATCGCAAAGGTGATTAAGTGCATCTTTTCAAGTTTCTTATATAACGCATAGGTCACGATCAATTGAAGCGCGGTGGCTGCGATCAATGCGCCGCTGGCGATATAAATATCGAAAAATTTATAAACGGCAAAAAAGATGACGAGGGGCAGGAAATCAAGCAGTTGTTTCATAAATAATCATGTTAAAGAGACATGGGCTTGAGTGTAGCATGTGCAACATAAGGGCAAAAGCACCATGGGCCTAGGATTGCGATCTTGCCCATTAAATGGGTTTAATGGGCAAGTTAGACTTGTGCTTGTTTGGCGGCGTTTGTCTTAGCGTTAGGGCGACTTAGTAGTGGGCAATCGTGGCATTGGCCAGTGTTGGCGAGTTGATACCTTAGGCAGCAAGTACGGCGAATGCATTGGATGTTTGTGCTGTCTTCTTTGGGTTCAACAATCAAATTGATGCTGTTATACAGTGGATTTTGGGTGCCATCAAAAAAGGTCGTTCGGCGAAACAGAGCTTGCTTAAGTTGCTGACTCTGCTGCTGAGATAATCCCAACTCTCCTAGATACCAGTGGATCAGATAGCCTAAGTGACTCCAATATAATTTAGCGGGCACGGGGCTCAAAGTGAGTAGGCGCTCAACACTCGGTTGCAGTAAGTTTAAGATAAGGCCTTGTAGGGCGAGTTCTTTATCAACTGGCAGCTTATATGGGGTTAATGGCGAGTGTACCTTAGTGTCTGTCTTGAAACTTGGCTTAGTGTTTATTTGGGAAAGTGGCTCGATGCCGTGGTATTTTTTAAAGGTTAAAGCGGTATTTGGCTGTTGCTTTGTTATTTTAAATTCAAATTTTGCCACTCGGCCACTTGCGTGTATCTGCATAAAAACGGACTGTGGCTGCCAGTGAATAGGCTCGAATGTGGCTTTTGGGGCGTTGAAAATCCACTCCATCACAGGCGGAACTAAAAGGCCAAAATACCATTGACCCCAAAGTGAATGTAGCGCTTTGTGAGTGTCTTTTCTACTGGCCGTAGCGCTTTTACTGATTAAGGCGCTTTTACTGGCGAAAGCGTGCGCTCGGCTGGTTGCAGCTGTTTGAGTAGCCTCGGTTTTATCTTTAGTTACAGCCTCAGTTTCACTCTGAGTTTCTGCGCTAGGATGTGCGATGGCAAAACGTGCAATGAGTTTTTGATAAGTATCGGTGCAGCTCCATTCATTAAAACTGAGCCCTGTAGGTGACTGCGTTGCGCTAAGGTGCTCGCCATAGAAGGGCGCCCGCTCATGTAACAGCTGATTGAGTGTAAAAATAGTTTGATTCAACGCGTTGTGGCTTGGCGCTGTATCGCACAATGTTTGCAGTCTGGTGTCTCTCCGTTGGCTTGCCATAGTGACTCCTTAATGGTTGTGATTGATTGCCGCGGTTATCGATAAGTCCATGTAAATGATTACCTTGCGAGCCCAAGATTTGGGCTCACAAGGTTTTTCGAACGATCTCAATATAAATCTGACTTAGAAGCGATAGTCTAAGGTTAAGCTGGCACTTCGCGGCGTACCGTATTGGAATTGGCTGTATTGACCGACTTGGCTGTAGTAGCTTTTATCTAAGGCGTTGTGCAGGTTTGCGCTGAGCTTAAGTTGCTCGGTGAAGGCGTAACTCGCCATTAGACTCGCTAGCGCGTAAGAGCCTTGTTCTACTTCGACTTTAATCGTGTCTATACCATTGCCTACAGGTTTATCGGCATCTTGGTAGACGCGGCTCTGCCAGTTAACCCCTGCACCAATTTGCAATTTATGCCAATCACCACCAAAGGTATAAGTAGTGAAGAGTTTTAACTGCTGACGTGGTGACGTGGTATTGATGCGTTTGCCCTTAGGATCTTCGGTGGTGAACTGGGTGTAGCCTAAGTAAACATTCCAGTCATCAGTGATTTTACCCGTTGATTCAAATTCGAATCCCTGTGTTTTTGTACCGTTTACGCCTTCATACACTTGCGTAGTGGTACCTGGGATCACATCGCTTGTGCTGACTCCGACATTGTCTTGTCTGATCTCAAACACCGACAGCGACATATCTAAAGCCTCATCGAACAGGCTCGCCTTAATCCCGCCTTCGTAGTTTTTCCCTTTAACTGGATCTAGGTAGCTTTTATCGATTCTTTGCTTCGTTTGCGGTGCAAAAATGTCAGTATAACTGGCATAGAGCGAATATTGCTCGGTCAGGGCGTAGGTGAGGCCGAAGTAAGTGGTGAGTTCGTTGTTGATGCTAAAATCGTAGCGGCTGCCAAAGTTATCTTGGTTGGTTTCCCACTCATTGAGGCGTAATCCGACGAGGACAGCTAAAGTGTCGCTGAGATTAAGCTGAGTCGCTACATAGGCTGCACTCTGTTTGGTTTCGCCAAATGAACCCGTGGTATAGGTTTCCTTCCATTGAGGTTTTGGATATTGGAAGTTCGGATCGCGAAAATCCCCTAAAAGCGGTACTGCAGCCGTGGGGTAATAATAGGGATTGGCGAACTCTTGACGTTGGCCATTCCAGCCAAACATCAATTGATGTTCCTGACCAAAGAGTTGGTATTGTCCTTCGGCGCGTAAATCTATATTGTGTTGGGTGCGACTGCCGTCGACATAGGCGATAGACCCCGCCTTTGCGCCGACATTGGTTACAGGATCGGGATAGCCCATGGCCCATAGCACATCGAACTCCAATGAGTTATCACCGTAGGTGTAAGTCCCTTTTAGGTTCCAACCATTATCTAATCTGTGTTCGAGACTCGCAAAAGTGTTGAGGCCTTGGGTATGCGCCGAGCCCCAATCGGGCGCCGTTGAAGTGGCACGATCATAATTAGTGCGACTGCCATCGCTGTAAAATAGCGGTAAACCGCCCGACATAGTGCCGCTCGGCGTAGCATCTTGGTAATCGACACCAAGGGTGAATAAGGTGCTATCGCCAATATCGGTTTCGACTATGCCGTATAGCGTGGTGCGCTGCTGCTCGTACCTGTCTTGGAACGAATCTTTATCTTGATAGGCGGCGACCACGCGACCGCGTACAGAACCCGAGTCATTTAAGCCGCTGGAAACATCGACCATACCGCGCACATTATTCCATGAGCCCACACTTAACGAGGTGTTGCCCATAAACTCTTGAGTCGGGCGTTTACGGATAAGGTTAATGGCCGCCGAGGGATTACCGGCTCCCGTCATGAGGCCAGTCGCGCCGCGTACCACTTCTACTCGCTCGTAGATGGCGGTGTCGATCAGATTATCTCCATAGTTGAAGCGGGTATCGTAGGTGGTGGGTACGCCATCGTACAAAATGCTGGTCACGGCAATGCCGCGGGCACTAATACTGTATCTGTCGTTATCCATTGGGCGGGCATTGATCCCCGCGACGCTGGTCATGGCATCAATCACGCTATTAAGCTGTTGATCATTCATCATTTGGCGGGTGATAGACGTGACCGACTGCGGCGTTTCTAGATAGGATAAATCGAGCCCAGTTGCCGTGTTCATCGCTTGGGTCTTATAACGGTTGTCGTGTAAATCCTTAGCGCCAATGACATTGATGACTTCAATTTCTTTTTGGTGCTTTTTAGTCTTACTATCCGCATCGACAGTATCAGCTGTGGCATGGGGAACCGTGGCTAACATGGCTGAGCACAGCAATAGCTTCGGGTTAACGAGGGCTTGCCGACAGACGAGTGCGATGCTGGAGAGAGGAAAAGTCTTCATAATGTTGATCTTTAATTCCGTTTAGGTTGGGGGTTAAACAAGCTGGGCTAACATTGGCCCAGCTAAAGTTTCGGGGTTGGTGTGTTAACGTGCCTTTTGCTCAGCGTTGCTAAGCATAGGGTGCTTAAAGGCATGGCTTTGTCTAAAGGCCGCCAAGGGATTGTCGATGCCACCGGCGAAACGCAGGTTTTTCTCCCTGTCGGTGAGGTCTATCATTTGTTGGTTATTATTCAATTGGATACGATTGAGGCACGTACGTACAAAGCTGTCCTTAAACAGATCGTATTGGGCAAACTTGTCGGCCAAATGTGGATGCTGGGCTTGGTAATCACGTACATTGTCCGCCACTAGCTCCCAGAATTGGCTTTCACTGACACTGGTTTGCTCATCGAGCAGCGGTGCTAAATAGCGGAAAATACAGTCAAAAATATCCAGTAAGATGTAGTTAAGTTTCATCTCTTCTTCAAGGCTCACCGCAAGGCGTTTTACATCATCAGGTAGCGGCTTCGCGCCATTGAGTACCGCGACTTCTTCGCCTATGTCTTTCATCAAAATCTTGACTGGCACATATTCATCGAGTACTAAGATCAGGTTTTCACCATGGGGCATAAAGACCAGATCGTAGGCGAAAAAGGCATGTAACAGCGGCGATAAATACAGGTTTAAGTAGCGACTGACCCAATCCTTTGCTGGTAAGCCTGAGGCGGCTATCAAGGCTGCAATAAGGGCCTTATCTTCATGATCCGTATGCAGTAGCGCAGCCATGGTCATCAGATTTTGCTTAGGATCAATGTGTGGCAGTGGGCTTTCGCGCCACAGGGCAGAAAGCATTTTTTTGTAGGCGCTATCTTGGGTGAGTGCTTGTTCGTAATAGGTGTGGTGATAACCTATGGCGGCAATTTCCTTCAGGATCACAAACCCTTGCTGAGTAAAGTAAGGGTCGCTCTCTACCAAGTTCGCCACCCATGCATTTATTTGCGGTGTGCAGCTCATGTAAAGGGGCGACAGGCCGCGCATAAAGCCCATATTTAAGATGGAAAGCGCGGTTTTGACATAGCACTTTTGTGGCGATGAAAGATTGAAGAAAGTGCGTATCGATTGCTGTACTTGGTACTGTTCACTGCCTTCGCCAAGATAAACCAGATCGCCACGGGCGATGTCGCCGGCAAAGACGCGGGCGATTTTTTCACGCCACTGCCAAGGGTGCACAGGCATAAAGTAGAAGTCCTGTGGATCATGCTGCTGGGTTTTAAGATGCTGCTGAAATTCATCGAACTGCTGGCCAAGCTCCTCCTTGAGTAACGCGTCGTGACTCAAGTTTTCGAGGGCTGCAAACGTGGTCTTACTCTTGCGCACTCCAAGCCAGACTAATTGCATCGGCATCGCGCTTTCAGGGGCAAATTGACGGTAATCCTGCATATCAAAACCAATCCGGCCATTATTGGCAATAAACACCGGATGGCCTTCTGTCATACCCGCTTCTATGCTCTGATAATCGGCTCGCGCCAGCGTGGCGGCGGGGATCGCCTGATGCGCTAACTTGTATGCCTTACTGTAAAGGGTGCTGGTGATTTCTTCTAAATAGGTTGGTAGTAAGGTTTCGCTGATCCCTAAGTCATTTTTAAGGGAAATGATCAGCGACATTGCATCGAGGGTTTGTTCTTTGCCTGCAAGTGAAACGCGGATGGAATCAGCATCGATAGCAAGATGATCGAGCTGATAGTGCCGCGCACTAAAATAGTAAGTGCTGTCTTTGAGCCGCAGTTCATAGTGGTTAAGCCCCGTTTTTTGCCCGTACAGGGTCGGCGTAATGAGCTTCTCGTGGGTGAATTCGCAGAGGATTTTCTTCACTAAATGACGATTAGCCGCTTGCCAATAGGCGGGAGTCAAATGCTCCGGCATAGAAGTTGATGTTGTCGACAGCGCCGAGCTTTGTTGAGCATGTACTGCTTGATCATGATGATCTTGCGTTGGCAATGGGTTAATTAATAAGGCTTTTGTGGGTAAGTTCATCTAATTCACCTAAAGAGTCGATAATGTCATGGGAGAGGTTGGAGATACCGCGTGCGAGCTTGGCTTTGCTAGGGTTGGGCTTGCTAAGTTTGGCAGAGCAGACGTTGACTGAGCTGAGCTTGGCAGGGCTGAGGTTGTTTGGGTTAGGCTCGTCAAAGAGGGCGTGCTCGATGGTTGAAGGCGCTGGGCCGCAGTGCAAAATCCGAGGAAAGCAGCTTTAGTGCTTAATTGAATCGCTTTTTCATAGCGAATGCCTATCAGGCTATTTAAGCGATGAATTTTGCTATTGAGTTGATCGGGTTCAACCACGAGGCGATTAAAGGCAAGTTTTTCAAGCACGAGCTGCGCTATCGCATCCATCACCTTCAAGGATAAGCCGCTGACGGGTTTGCCATCTGGCGGCGCGATAATCAGATGCATACCACAATCACCCGGCGCAACACGATAGTGCTGGCCGATTTCATCGTGGACGGGATCGTAGAGTTCCACCATAAATAGTGCTTTGGCCTGCCATTCACCTATCAAGGCAAACTTGTGTTCTGTTGTTGCTAACAGATTTTTTATGGCATCAAGGTTCAAGCCCTGCATACCCCAAAACTTGGCGTAATCTTGGTTAAACCAAGACTGTAGTGTTGGAATGTCTTGTGTAAGGTCTAACGCTCTGAACTGGAAACCATTAATGCTCGAAATAGCGGATAGTTGCGTTAAACAATGGTTGCTAAATTGGCTTGCCATTATTATGCCTCCTGGTTCGGCGCCATTAAGACCGGCATATTGGTTCCCGCGCCTGAACTCACGGTTGAACTTACGCCAGAATTTGGAATCTTGGTTGGAGGGATAGTTTGTGGCGCATCAACTTGAGTTTTTCTGTGCGGCGCCTTAGGAAAATGTCTTGGATTAAGCTCCAGCGTGTTAATTGCATTGGCGCCGCAGGGCTGATGACTGGCAAGTTTGGCCGGATCGAAGGTTTGAAACGCGATATGTTCCTCAATGTGGTAGGGCGCATAACCGAGCACAGCTTTTAAGATGGTGCCGTTGCGATAACAGCCCATACCCAGATCTGGAGAGCTTATCCCATGGGTATGCAAACCGACATTCTGGACAAAAATATCCCCTCGAATATCTATGCTGTAATCACGCTGCACGCTAAGTTGTCCGGCGTCATCGAATTCGACTTGTTGTTTAATACCACTGATAAACTCGGGTAAACGATAGTGGTAACCTGTGCCTAAAATGACGGCGCCCGTTTCTTGCTCAAAGGTGTGATTTTTTTCATTGTGGTGGAAATGCAACTTGAGCATATTGGCTTGGGGCTCGATATGAGTCAGCGCCGCATTCGTCATCAGTCGGCATTGAAAATCGGCCAATAGGCGCTTTTGATATAACAAATCGTAAATGTCGTTTATCAGCTCAGAATTTATCCCTTTGTAGAGCTGTTTCTGGCTGGCGATCAGTGAGCATCTTTGATTAGGGGTCAACTCGTGGAAGTAATCGACATAATCTGGCGAGGTCATCTCTAAAGTAAGCTTGGTATATTCCAAGGGATAAAAACGCGCTGATCGTGTCATCCAATTGAGTTGATAACCATAGGTATCAATATCTTGCAGTAGATCGTAAAACACTTCCGCCGCACTCTGGCCACTACCAATTACTGTGATGGCACTCTGACTCTGCAGGTAGGTTTTTTGCTGCATATAACTGGCGGTATGCATGACCCGTGCATCTTGGATTGGGCAATCCTTTGGTAGATAAGGTTCAGTGCCAGTGCCTAGCACTAGCTTTCGGCATTGATAGGAATGGGTTTTACCACTGCGCCTATCAAAACCTGTAACTCGATAAATACTTTCACCTGCGTTGTAATCCACTTGAGTGACCTTAAAACCAAATTTAAGGTTGCTGAGTTGTTGGCTCACCCATTGGCAATACAAGTTGTATTCGTGGCGGGGTAAAAAGAAATTCTCACGAATATAAAAGGGATAAAGTCTGCCCGTTTGCTTGGCAAAATTAAGGTAGCTGTAGCGGCTGGTGGGATCGGCCATAGTCACCAGATCCGACATAAAGGGTGTTTGCAATCTTGAGGATTTGAGTAGCATGCCTGGATGCCAGTCAAAACTGGTTTTAGCATCTAAAAATAAGCAGTTAAAGCCGTCAATAGGTTCTGATAAGGCGGCGAGGCCAAGATTGAATGGGCCAATGCCTATGCCAAGTAGATCAAAGATTTCGCGATCCATTTCCCTTTGCTGTGTACTCACTTACGCCTCCTTGGCAACATGCTACTGCGCGTTGCCGATCCAGTAATCAGTTACCTAAGGACACAAACCAAAGTGAATGCGGTTATCAAAATAGACTGTTTGGCTATTTATCTTGCGTTGATCAACTCGCTATTTTTAGCTCAGTCCTTAGGCCATTTCCTGCTGTCTCTGTCCCGACAACGGTAGGTAAATTAGCATGTGAAAATATTCAAATGCAAACCATTCTCATTTGAGTGTGGCTGTGGGTTAATACTTTTAACTGATAAATAAGGGGGGCAGATACGGTTAATGGTACAAATAAGTAAGTGATAAAGGGGTGATAATTAGGCAGCGTTTTGGGGATAAATCATTTAGGGTTTTACGAGCTCTATTTTTATAAAAGATATAAATACAGTGGGTTACATTAATGCTTGAGTTGGTTCGAGAGCAGAGGAAAATTGATTTAGGTGGGAGTCATGTCATCCTTATACAATAAACATAGGTGCCGCTAAACGGTCAGTGTAAATCCATTGTAAAGCGTGGACAGGGGCTCAATGAGCGCTTTGATTTAATACGATTGGTATGGTGTAGGTCGTACTGTTTTAGTTTAAGTGAATATTGGCAGGGTAACAGATCGAGCAATTATCGATGTAATTTTTAGTCGCTGTACGCATAAGAGAAGGAGTTCAAGATAAAGCCGTCCTAAAACGGCTTTGAAATAAAATAGTTAAATCGGAAGATTAAGTCGTAAAACTAGCGTAAATCGACAAAATGAGCTGTGATTTTACGCACCAAAGGTAACACCATCAGCAGTGTCGGAAAGGCGACAACCCATGAGATCAGCCAAGCGCCGAGCCAGAGTTCGAGAAATTGCGGTGAGGCGCCAACGCCATTGAAAGTGCTGATCCCAGAAACGATACAACTCATGAGAATAGAGAGAAAAAATGGCATCACCACAGTGGCATACTTGGCCGGTAATTTGGGTGTTCCCAAAAAAGTACGAGGTTTGTTATCGGGTAAAGATTTAGAAATGGTCATCGGATCCTCTAATGGATATGTATCAGGCGAATGATTTGTTACAGGCTAGCACTATACCTTTTTTTATCGACTCAATTCATCCAATTTGTTACCCAAAGCTCGCCTGTTACATTGACCCAATGGCCTAGCGAGATAGGGGATTTCCCAAGTTCATTATCAAAGGGGAGCGGTAGGTTTGATTGCAACAGGTAAATTGTATCTTCGGGTGTTTGGCTGATGTCGATGATTTGTCCCGAAGCTTCAAAGTGACAGTTATGCAACGGGAATTTCAGATGCTGGTGTGGCGTTTGTTTAATCATATCAGCTTGAAGACTGGCACTTGCTAATCGGCCAAGCAATTCAACTGTGACCCATTGGTTAACCGGAAAGCGAATTTCGGCCTGCTGATCGCTACCTTGGTAGTAAAACCAAATTGGCGCACCATTATCGCATTTACCTGCAACTTCACCTTCAAAACCACAGCCCCAAGGCGTTAATTCGAGAATATAGATCCGATACTGCATAAAAAGTCCGTTTTTCTTCGATAGGGCATTCTATCGAGGAACTGTGACTAAATAAATACGCTGTCAGTGTAGTACTGGGTGAGTGTCAGTATTGCCTTGATAGATTATGTTTGAGGGAGATAAAGGCTGAATAAACATAGAGCTTGGTAAATATAAACAAAATAAGCGAGGCGATGAGTCTACCTCACTTATTTTATTTGTAATTGAATTCTTGATTTATATTGGATTATTTAAATCAAGACTCGCTTAGGTTGCAGCCTTCATTGCGCTAGTAAATTCCCCAAGCGTTGCAAGTAGCTTAACTTCATCGTGCTGGTGGGTTTCGATAATTTTTACTACGGCAGAGCCAGAAATCGCCCCCGCAGCGCCCGCTTTGATGGCGGCGCTTACCTGTGAAGGCTCGGCAATACCAAAACCGAGGAGCGGTGGTGGGGCGTTAAAGGTTTTTAATTTAGATAAAATTTCCTCTACCGGCACGCCAGCTTTCGTGTCTGTGCCTGTGACTCCTGCGCGGGATAAGAGATAGGTGTAACCTTCACCACTTTTACTCACTTGCTCCAGGGTTTCACTGTCAGCATTGGGCGGCGCGATAAAAATCGGCGCAATACCATGGGCTTTAGCGGCTTCGCTAAAGGGCGCTGATTCTTCCACTGGCACATCGGCGATAAGTACTGAATCCACACCCGCTTGCTGCGCTTTGGCGTAAAACGCATCTATGCCGTTAGCAAACACCAAGTTCGCATACAGCAGCAAACCGATTGGAAGTTCAGGATATTTAGCGCGCACTTGCGCCAGTAATTCAAAACACGCCGTTGGAGTTGTGCCAGCGGCTAAAGAACGCAGGTTAGCGCCTTGGATCACAGGGCCATCGGCCAAGGGATCGGAAAACGGAAAGCCCAGTTCTAAGGCATCGGCACCGTTTTGCACTAAGGTATCGATAATTTTTAGCGATAACTCAGGGCTAGGATCACCAAGGGTGACGAAGGGGACAAAAGCGCCACGGCCTTCGGCGTTGAGTCTGGCAAAGGTGGCTTGGTAACGGCCAGTGTTGGTAGACGTGTCACTCATGTTTATTATTCCTCTTTACCATTCAAAATGTCAGAAACGGTGAAAATATCTTTGTCGCCACGACCGGAAAGATTGACTACTAAAATGGTTTCTTTGGTGCACTCGCGCGCCATTTTGACGGCATAGGCGATAGCATGCGCCGATTCTAATGCGGGGATAATACCTTCACAGCGCGCCAGTTGTTGGAAGGCTTCTAAGGCTTCATCGTCGGTAGCTGATTCATAACGGGCGCGGCCTGTGGCATTAAGATGCGCGTGCTGCGGGCCAACGGAGGGGAAGTCCAATCCGGCTGAAATCGAGTAGGATTCTTCGATTTGCCCTTCGCTGTCTTGCATCAAAGGCGCTTTCATGCCGAAGAAAATACCAGTCTTACCGTGTTTAAGCGGCGCGCCGTGCATTGGCGTGTCTATGCCTTTACCCGCAGGTTCGACGCCAATCAGTTCGACACTTGGTTCGTCGATAAAGTCAGCAAACATGCCGATAGCGTTGGAACCGCCGCCAACACAAGCGATAACAGCATCGGGCAGTCGACCTTCACGTTCCAGCATTTGCTTCTTGGTTTCTTCGCCAATAATGCGTTGGAATTCACGCACTATGGTTGGGAACGGATGTGGCCCCGCAGCTGTGCCTAGGAGATAGTGGGCCTTTTCGTAGCTGCCAGACCAGTCGCGCATCGCCTCGTTACAGGCATCTTTTAGGGTGGCAGAACCTGAGGTGACAGGGATCACTTCCGCACCCATCAAACGCATTCTAAATACGTTAGGTGATTGGCGCGCAACGTCTTTGGCACCCATATAGACTTTACATTTTAAGCCTAACAGCGCGCAGGCAAGGGCGGTGGCAACGCCGTGTTGTCCTGCGCCGGTTTCAGCAATAATTTCTTTTTTCCCCATGCGCTTAGCAAGCAGGGCTTGGCCTAACACTTGGTTGGTTTTATGGGCGCCGCCGTGGAGTAAATCTTCCCGTTTAAGGTAGATTTTCACCATAGGATTTGGGCTTAAATTGCGGGTTAAGGTCAGTGCTGTTGGGCGACCCGCATAGTTTTTCAATAAATCGGTAAACTCGGCTTTAAAGTCTTCATCATCTTGGGCTTCCACAAAGGCAGTTTCTAATTGCTTAAGGGCTGGCACTAAAATCTGTGGCACATACATGCCGCCGTATTCGCCGAAATAAGGGTTAAGCTTTAACTTTGACATACCTTTTTCCTTATCTTATCAATCAGTTTGTCAGTGGCTTGATGGTGCTAACAGCGTCTTGGGGTTAACCGCATCGTTATCTATTTGGCCACTGGCATTAATAGGTTCATATTGTTTGTTGAGCATCACTCTTGTCCTGCACCAACAGCATCTAGGGCTTCTTGCTTAGCGCGATAGGCTAGAGACGTAAATGGGCAAAAGCCGTTTGGATCAGTTGCGCCGATTTAATTCCTGCGGCGGTTTCTAGGCCAGAATTAAAATCTAAACCGTAAAATCCTTGGGCATTGGCACTGGCCGCATTGTCGGCGTTGAGTCCGCCAGCCAACATGGCATGGGCTTTTTGTGGGCAGAGGGATTTCACATCAATGCTTTGCCAATTAAAGGCTTGGCCTGAGCCGCCAAATTGGTCTGCCGTTTTACTATCAAAGAGATATCGCGATGCTCCCTGAGGTATGTTACCAAGCTCACCCGTTTGCGCATCGACGCTGACGGCTTTCCAAATTTGAGTTGTGAGTCCCGCTTGCTCAAGTCGCTCTGCGAGTTGTGCGATTTCAAGTTCAGTTTCAGTGCCATGCAGCTGTACGGCAGATAACTGCAAACTGGCTGCGGTATCCGTAATGGTGCTTGGCGCGGCATTAACAAACACACCGACGAATTCAATGGCGGGAGCCGCGGATGCGCGATATTCCCTGAGCAATTGTTCAGCTGCATTAAGGGTTAATGCGCGCGGGGATTTTTCAGCAAAAATCAGCCCGGCATAGACGGCACCTGACGTTGCCGCGGCGCGAATATCTTCCATGCGGGTGAGGCCGCAGACTTTATTGTGACCGAAGATCAATTTACGGCAGGCTAAGTCGATATCAGCCTCGGCCATTATCGAACTACCGACGAGGAAACCATCAACCAGTGGACTCAGGCGGCGTACTTGCTGATTGTTGTAGATACCAGATTCGCTGATCACCACGCGGTCGCTGCTAATGTGTGGCGCTAAGGCCTCTGTGGTAGCGAGATCGGTACTCAAATCCCTTAAGTTACGGTTATTGATCCCAATAATCGGCGCATCTAATGCGATGGCGCGTTTAAGTTCCTCTTCATTACTGACTTCGGTCAGCACATCGAGTTGATACTTAGCGGCTTCTTTCGCCAGACGTTGATATTGCGCATCATCGAGTACGGATAGCATCAGCAGAATGGCATCGGCGCCTTGGTGAGCAGCGAGTTTAATTTGGTATTCATCGACAAAAAAATCTTTACACAGAATCGGTTGGTTCACCCGAGCGCGCACCTTAGGGATATAGTCCATATCCCCTTGGAAAAACTGCTCGTCGGTTAATACCGAAATGCCCGCCGCATATTTTCCGTAAATATCGGCAATGGCTTCTACATCAAACACATCGCGGATAAGCCCTTTGGACGGGCTGGCTTTTTTACATTCTAAAATGTAACCCGCCTTGGGCGCCTTGAGTGCGGCAAATAAACTGCGGTCAGAGATTTTTGGCGACAAGCTTGCCTCGGGGAAACGCAGCTTCAGGGCGGCAATATGGGCCGCTTTGGTATCGACTATACGGGTTAACACATTACTTTTTGGCATAGGGTTTGTTGCTGCCTGTGGCTGAGTTCTCATATCTTGGCTATCTGTTATCAGTTCTTGAGTCATTGCCACTTATTCCTTTGTTTCACTGCTGACTTTAGCTAATTGGCTTAACAATTCAAAGGCTTTACCGCTTTGTATGGTACTGAGCGCAAGTAAGGTTCCCGTTTTCACTGAATCTGCAATTCCACACACATATAAAGCACAACCGGCATTGATGGCGACCGCATTGGCATGCGCATCTGTGCCACAACCTTTTAAAATTGCCTCGGTGATCAAGGCATTCTGCGCGGGTTCGCCGCCTTCTAAGTCACTGATTTGTGCTAAAGGCACACCTAAATCGGCGGGCGTGAGTTGATACTCTATGATGTCGCCGTCTTTTAATTCGGCCACTTGGGTGTTGCCGTGCAGCGCGACTTCATCTAAACCACTGCCGTGCACTACCATAGCGCGTTTTGTGCCAAGCGCCTTTAATACTTTCGCTATCGGTAAGACTAACTCTGGGCTATAAACGCCAAGTAACATAAATTCGGGGCGGGCGGGATTAATTAGTGGCCCTAACACATTGAATAAAGTGCGCGTTTTCAGTGCTTGCCTGACCGGCACCGCATGCTTTACTCCGCCGTGGTAGTGGGGCGCAAATAAAAAGCACAGGTTCAATGCGTCGAGGCAACGACTGGCGGTGTCTGGTGACATGGTTAAGTCGATACCAAACTGCGCCAAAAGATCCGATGAACCCGATTTACTCGACACGCTACGATTGCCGTGTTTGGCGACCTTGGCGCCCGCCGCCGCCGCAACAAAGGCCGCAGTGGTGGAAATATTAATGGTATTAAAGCCATCGCCACCGGTGCCAACTATGTCAACGATGCCATTGCTAAGGTTATCGCCATTCGAGTAGGGAAACGTCTTGGCGGCGGCGCGCATCGCATCGGCGGCGCCGCTGATTTCATCAATGGTTTCGCCGCGCATCTTGAGCGCGACTAACATTCCAGCCATAGTGGCTTCACTCATTTCACCGCGAATTAACGCGCTAAAAATCTCAAAGGTGTGCTCGCGACTTAAACTCTTACCTTGGTATAAAACGTCGAGTAAAGGCTGAATATTGTTTGTACTCATGCATTTACTCCTGCTGTCATGTCTTGGGTCAGAAATGCCAAGGTTTGAATGAGCAGTGTGCTGCCCAACGTCGTCAGAATTGATTCTGGGTGGAACTGAAACCCAACGGCTTTATGCTCAGGGTGCAAAATCGCCATAGGCATATCTTCAGTGGTTGCGATCACTTGCAAGCAATCCGGTACTTGAGTGGCGACGAGACTGTGATAGCGGGCAACGGGCAGGGGAGAGGGCAAACTGGCAAATACGCCAGTACCGTCATGGAAAGTCGGGCTTGCCTTGCCGTGTACCACAAAAGGTGCGCGTGCCACTGTGCCGCCGTAATATTCCACCATGGCTTGATGCCCAAGGCAGATACCCAGCATAGGCACCTTACCCGCAACTTTGGCGATAAGTGCCATCATAGAACCTGCCTCATGGGGTGCACCTGGTCCTGGTGATAACACGAGGGCTGCAGGCTCTTGTTCGTTAAGCAGTTTTTCAGCGATATAATCGGCGGCAACATCGTTGCGGTAAATCACCACTTCACAGCCAAGGCTGCGAAATTGATCCACTAAGTTATAGGTAAAGGAGTCAAAGTTATCGAGTAGATAGAGTTTCATGTTTGGCTCCTATTTATATTGTGCTGAAGAGGATTGTGCTGAAGTGGATTGGGCTGACGATTCATTCACTGGTGATTCAGTTACTAGCAGTCCAGCGCCCATCTTGATGGCTGAAATCACGGCTTGGGCTTTTTGACGGGTTTCATCTGCTTCGCTTTGTGGATCCGAATCAAATACCACGCCAGCGCCCGCTTGAATAAAGGCGGTGCCATTTTTAACAAAGGCGGAGCGGATCACGATGCAAGTGTCCATGTCTCCAAGGGCATTGAGGTAACCCACAGCGCCGCCATAGCTGCCGCGACGGGCTTTTTCTGCTTGGCGTACCAGTTGTGATGCACGTACTTTTGGTGCGCCCACTAATGTGCCCATATTCATACAGGCCTGATAAGCATGCAGGGCATCTAAATCTTGGCGCAGTTGACCCGTTACGCGGCTGACGAGGTGCATCACGTGGGAATAACGGTCAACTTTTAATAATTCGGCGACTTTGCGGCTGCCGCTTTGGCTGATGCGTGCGATATCGTTGCGCGCTAAATCGACCAGCATTAAGTGTTCCGACAGTTCTTTTTTATCTAAACGCAGTTCAAGTTCAATACGGCTGTCTAAGTCAAAATCAATCTCGCCCGTGGCGGTTTTACCGCGTTTGCGGGTGCCTGCAATCGGGTAGACTTCTACCTGATTACTGCTGGCATCAAATTTGAGCGCACTTTCTGGTGAGGCACCAAAAAGCGTGAAATCTTGGCCTCTGAAATAAAACATGTAAGGGCTTGGGTTAGTCAGACGCAGGGCACGATAAGCCCCTAAAGTATTCGGGCAAGGCAAACTAAAGCTACGGGATGGCACCACTTGGAAAATATCGCCCGCAATAATGTGTTCTTTCAAATCGATAATGGTTTGTTTAAACACCTCATCGGAAATATTGACTTGCTCAGTTGCGTCGATGGCGACCAGTGTCGGTATATCAGCAGGTGAATTACCGAGGGTTTTACACTCTGCAGTTAAACTTTGTACCCGCTCACTTAGCGTTGCGGTGATGGCGGCATATTGAGCTGAATCGTGACTGAAGTTATGGGTAATGATGTCGGCTTGTTTAAGTTTATGATCGATAAGGATTAAGGTTTCAGCGAGGTAAAATAGGTAATCAGGGCAATCGTTATCGCGGTTCGGTACGGCTGGCAGCGGTTCGACGGTATCAATCAAGTCGTAGGCCAGCACGCCACCTAAAAACAGATCCTCAAAGGCGGGCTTGGTCTGGCTGTCAGTATGAGTGCCACAATCAATTTGCTGGATAAACATCCGTAGGCCATCGAGTGGCGAGGTAGATTTTAAGCGTGCATCTTCATCCTGCAGCTGAGTGTCTTTTTGCAGCGTCACCACTAAAGTCAAGTTATCACGGACTAGATTGGCTGCTGTACTGAAAAAAAGTGTGATGGGAGCAAGTAAGCTCGCGCCATTGTCGGTCAGTGCGGTAAAGGTCAGTTGATAACCGTCGCAGCGGATCATCATAGCAGCATGGGTCATCACCATGCTTTTTAAGTGATCTTTACTGTCGATTTCGGCCGATTCCAGCAACATAGTATGGGGCGCATCTTGGGTAATGTGCTGATACAAGCGCAGTGGATCGCTGTGGTAGGTTAATGCCGCCTTGAGTGTGCTTGAGCGTGCGAATGTCTGTTTGGGCATGTTCATACTCCAGCTACCTTATAAAATGTCTTTAACATCATGAGTTATCTCGCTTTCTTAATCTTGTTACCCGAGTCTGCCGACATTTTTCGCACCTAACAAAAAAGCCCGCATTTCTGCGGGCTTCTTGTTGATTCTGGTCACTTTCAAATGAGCACAGAGCTTCACACCACCCGCTAAGTTGGGAAGTGCCACCACCAAATGATGTTTAATGAAGCGTTAATGTGTGTCATTCAAAAGGGTCTCGCTAATTCAGTAATTGGTGTATAGAAAACCTTAGCTGGGGTCGAATGTCAATTGAATATTTTTCATTTTCTATGATTTATTCACTTTAATGACGTAGAAAATTTAAGTCACACAGCCACAAAATGCGAGATAGCAGCGCATTTATTAACAAATTCACGTACAATAGCCCCATGAATACTCAAAGCATATTGGCTGATCTGCACAGCCACACGACCGCATCCGACGGTCAGTTAACTCCGTCTGAATTGGTGGCTAGAGCCCTTGAAAAGGGCGTGCAGTTATTTGCGATTACTGACCACGATACGGTAGCAGGTTTACCTGAAGCCCGTGCCTTTAATCAATCGCAAGCAGAACCGTTGAAATTGATCTCTGGCGTAGAAATCTCTACTCGCTGGAACAGTTATGATATTCACATAGTTGCGCTTAACTTCGATGCGGATAATCCTGCGTTATTGGCATTTTTAGAAAACCAGCGTGAGTTACGTGAATTACGCGCTCAAGAAATTGGCCATAGATTAGCCAAGGCCGGTATTGAAGGCGCTTACGAAGGTGCTAAGGCGTTGGCGGGTGAAGCGGCATTGAGCCGTGGACATTACGCCCGTTGGATGGCTGAAAATGGTCATGCTGTGGATATGCCGAGCGTGTTTAAACGCTACCTTGCCCGCGGTAAAACCGGTTATGTCCCTAATAATTGGGGTGATATGGCCAGCGCCATCGATATCATTCATAACGCGGGTGGATTAGCTGTGTTGGCGCATCCCAGTGGTTATAAGTTATCGGCAAAGTGGCTTAAGCGGTTAGTGCGTGAATATAAAGAAGCGGGTGGAGATGCCATGGAAGTGGTACTTGGCCAGCAAACATTAGACGACAGGGCCAACCTTGTGGCCTTGAGCTTACAAAATCAATTGCTTGCATCGATAGGGAGTGATTTTCACTTTCCAAGTAATTGGATCGAATTAGGAAAAAATCTGTATCAGCCCCAAGGTATTGATTGGGTCTGGCAATCGGAATCTTGGGTGGAACGACCATGAGTCAGTTTTTTTATGTACATGAAGTAAATCCGCAAACACGCCTTATCAGTCAAGCTGTTGCCGCCTTAAAAGCGGGCGGTGTGATTGTTTATCCTACCGATTCGGGTTATGCCTTAGGCTGCTTGATTGGTGAGAAAGATGCGATGACGCGGATGGCGAGAATTCGTCAAATCGAGAACGATCATAACTTTTCATTGATGTGCCGCGATTTATCTGAGCTTGCGACCTACGCCAAAGTGGATAATCAGGCGTATCGCATCCTAAAAAGTTGCACGCCTGGGCCTTATACCTTCATTTTTAAAGCGACCAAAGAAGTGCCGCGTCGTCTGCAAAATGACAAGAAAAAGACCATAGGTATTCGTGTGCCCGACAATGTGATCGCACTGGCGTTGCTTGAAGCCTTAGATGCGCCGCTGATGTCGACCAGTTTAGTGATGCCAAATGCAGAATTTGCCGAGTCAGATCCTGAACAAATTCGTGACTTGCTCGAGCATCAAGTGGATGTGATTATCCATGGCGGTTATTTAGGCGAAAAGCCAACGACTGTGATTGATATGTCTGAAGATGGCGCCGAAATTTTGCGTGAAGGCGCGGGTGATATCACGCCTTTTCTCTAAATTCAGCGCAATAGATTTATCTGTAGTGGATGCGAGTGAGCGATGCGGCGAGCGGCAGTGAACATTTGGCAGTTTTATCGCTGCAGATTTACAGGTATAATCGCGCGTTTGGCGTTAGCCTAAGTTGGCTAGTGCAGCGTTAACGGAGCAAGATAGCGGATGCAGGGCACGCAACAGAGTTTACCCTTAGCCGTTATTCGTGGTCAGGCAATGACCGAAATGCCGCTGGATTTGTTTATTCCGCCGGAGGCATTAGAAGTGTTCCTTGAGTCCTTTGAAGGGCCATTGGATTTGCTTTTATATTTGATCCGTAAGCAAAAATTAGACGTTGTCGATTTACCCATTCAGCAAATCACCGCGCAGTATTTAGAGTATATTACGTTGCTGACTCAGGCTCGAATTGAACTTGCCGCCGATTACTTAGTGATGGCGGCAACGCTTGCCGAGATTAAATCCCGTTTGCTGCTGCCGCGTATGGTGGCTGAAGATGAGGTTGAGGAAGATCCTCGGGCGCAATTGATCCGTCAGTTGAAAGCCTATGAAGTGATTAAAGAAGCGTCGCAAAAACTCGATGATTTGCCGCGGCTCGAGCGGGATGTGTTTCAAGCCAAAGCAGTGGCAGCACCTGACATTAAGCCGTTAATGATCCCGCCAGAAGTCTCGTTGTTTGAAATTGCCCGCGCCTTTGGCGATGTGCTCAAACGTATCGATGCCAATGAAGATCATCACGTTAAGCGTGAACAGTTATCGACGCGTGAGCGCATGAGCCAGATTTTAGCCATGTTGAACTCGGAAGATTTTACGGCATTTGAACGTTTATTTACCGTAGCAGAAGGCCGTGCAGGCGTGGTCGTGACCTTCTTAGCATTGATGGAATTAGTCAAAGAATTATTGGTTGAATTGTACCAAACAGAACCGTTTTCAACTATTTACGTTAAGGCCTATTAATTGATGCAGATAAATCCGACTCAATTAAAACAGCTTATTGAAGCGAGTTTGTTTGTATTGGGGAAACCCTTGTCGGCGAAAATGTTGAAAGACACTGTATTGGTGGATTTCACTGTTTCCAGAGACAAAATAAAAGCTGCATTGGATGAGCTGCAGCAGGATTATCAAGACAGAGGTGTGCAACTTGTGAAAGTCGCTGGGGGTTATCGCTTCCAGACCTTAGAAGTCTTGAGTCCTTTTTTGCAGCCCCTGTGGCAAGAAAAGGCGCCTAAATATTCGCGTGCGACATTAGAAACCTTGGCGGTGATTGCTTATCGTCAACCAGTGACTCGCGGCGATATTGAACAGGTGCGCGGTGTGGCCATTAGTAGTCACATCATAAAAAGTTTGTCAGATAGACATTGGATTAAAGTAGTTGGTCATAAAGAAGTACCGGGGCGACCCGCGTTGTATGCCACTACCTTAGAATTTTTAGCATATTTTGGCTTAGACACCTTAGCGGATTTACCGCCGCTGTCGGATACTGAGTCATTGCAGGCGGTTTTTTCAAGTGTGAAATTAACGCCAGAACAGTCAGAAGAGCAAAATACTAATGAGTGAAAAATTGCAGAAAGTCTTGGCCCGTGCAGGCCATGGCTCCCGTCGTGAGATGGAGGCATGGATTGCTGCAGGCCGAGTTAGTATTGATGGTGAAATTGCTAGCCTTGGGGATCGGATTGAAGCCGATGCCAAAGTGCGTATCGATGGGAGATCGATTTCGTTAAAGTCTGCCGAAGACGTGATCTGTCGAGTATTGGCATACCATAAACCCGAAGGCGAAATTTGTAGTCGTAAAGATCCTGAAGGCCGTCCAACGGTATTCGATCGCTTACCTAAAGTGCGTGATTCACGCTGGGTTGCGGTAGGTCGTTTAGACATCAACACCTCTGGTTTATTACTGTTTACCTCAGATGGTGAATTAGCAAACCGCTTAATGCATCCATCGAACGAAGTCGACCGCGAATACGCAGTGCGTACCTTCGGTGAAATCCCTGAAGCAACAGTGCAACGTTTGCGTACAGGCGTGATGTTAGAAGACGGCCCTGCGCAGTTTGATAGCATCAAGCCAGCGGGCGGCGAAGGCATGAACCAGTGGTGGCATGTGTGTTTACGCGAAGGTCGTAACCGCGAAGTACGCCGTCTGTGGGAATCCCAAGAAGTGCAAGTGAGCCGTTTGATCCGTATCCGTTACGGTATGGTTGAATTGCCAAAATCACTGCCACGGGGTGGCTGGGTTGAATTGCCAATGGAGCAAGTTAACTACTTGCGTAAACTGGCAGGTTTAGAACCAGAAACCCGCACTATGCTTGCCGCCGATAAACACAGCGTAGCTCGTGCACAGGTGAAAAGTGCTAAAATTCGCCGTGCAGTACGTAAGCATAAAGTGACAGGTTCGGGAAAACCTAAGCCATCGCGTCAGCGCAGCTAAGTTGTTTTATCCGAATGAAAAAGGCCGCTAAGCGGCCTTTTTGCTTTCTGTTATTTGCAGCTATGTTATAACAAGTCTCAGTTGGATTGAGGAGTGAATGGATGAAGCTAATTTCAGTGCGACGGATTTGGGAGCAAGCTGCCCATAATGCGTTTACCGATTTAATCGCGTTTCAGGAAGCACTTTTTTGTGTTTTCCGTGAAGGGACTGCCCATGTGTCACCCGATGGCGCTTTGCGTATTCTACGTTCAGTGGATGGCGGTGAGACGTGGCAGAGCGTGGCGCTTATTCGTTCGGATGAGGCTGATTTACGCGATGGCAAACTGATTGAATATCAAGGGGAATTACTCTTACTCGGCGGCGGGACCTTACACGATAAGTCGGGTCTTCAATCACATCTTT
This sequence comes from Shewanella sp. SM69, assembly GCF_025653985.1. Classification (NCBI taxonomy): domain Bacteria; kingdom Pseudomonadati; phylum Pseudomonadota; class Gammaproteobacteria; order Alteromonadales; family Shewanellaceae; genus Shewanella; species Shewanella sp. SM69. The sequence continues at coordinate 61,641 of NZ_JAKKRV010000007.1, read as the reverse complement.
GGCGCTCAGCCGATGGGCGATCGTGGTCGGATGCGCTAAAGATAGCTGATAAGGGCTATTGGTTATGGCGCTTAACTGAACATCAAAATACACTCTATGGTGTGGGCTATCGCCCAGGACCTGATGGTGATACTCGTTTGTATAAGAGCGATGATGGCGTACACTTCAAGACTTGGCTAAAGCTGTTTAATAATCAAGGGTATGTCAACGAAACAGCCATTGTTTTTGATCAAGACTGCTGCTTTTGTCTCTTGAGGCGCGATCCCGTTTGGGGCCCTGAATTTGTTGGTTTACTCGGCCGCAGCCTAGCGCCATTTACCGATTGGCAATGGCAAGAACTCGATAAGCGCATTGGTGGGCCTGTGATGTTGATGTATCAATCCCGGCTGTTGGCTGTGGTGCGCTTATATGATGAACAAGTTCGAACGGCTTTAGTTGAAATTCATCCAGATACTGGCGTGGTTCAAGAACTATTGACACTGCCATCGAAGGGCGATACCAGTTATGCGGGCGTAGTGATTGATGGAAATGAGTTGTGGGTAAGTTATTACTCAAGCCATGAGTTAGCTGACTCACAGCTGGATACGCAAAATTCGCTTGATGAATCAAGCAGAGCCGCTAAAGCTAAAACGATGATTTATTTTGCAAAAATTCAGTTAAGCTAGAATTGGCGGTGCGCTATCTTTGTCGTACTTAATGTCATCGACAAGTTCTGGGTTTCATTTTGAGAATATCTAAAATAATAAAGAGCCATAAATAGGCCCTTTAATATTGCCAAATCATACCGGCAGAAACTCAATAAGCGATTCGATTACTGTGCGTTAAACTGCCGTCCGTTGACGGCACTAGAATCTTGACCCATCAAATATAGATAGGTCGGCATGATCTCTTCAGCTGTTTTGAGATCCAGTGGATTCTCTGCAGGGTAGGCTTTAGCGCGCATCTCAGTGCGGGTAGCTCCTGGATTGATGCTGTTAACTCGAACTGAGGTGCCATCGCATTCATGGGCGAGAACTTGCATCATGCCTTCGGTGGCAAACTTAGAGAAAGCATAAGGTCCCCAATAGGCGCGGCCTTGACGACCCACACTGCTCGACGTAAAGATAATCGATGCACTGGGTGCTTGGCGCATCACAGGTAGTAATGCTTTAGTTAGCATGACTTGGGCCGTGACGTTCACTTTGAGCACGTCTTCGAGTGATGGAATATCTATGTGTTCAAACGGGCCTAAGGCACCGAGCAAGCTAGCGTTATGTAATAAGCCGTCTAAATGATCGAATTGCTCGGCTATGGTATCGGCCATATCGCGATAATTTTGTTCCGTTGCGCCCTTAAGATCCAATGGCACTATGGCAGGTTTGGGATAACCGGCTTGTTCTATTACGTCGTAAACTGCTTCCAATTTTTTCACTGTTTTACCAAGTAAAATCACAGTGGCGCCGTGTTTTGCAAACTCAATGGCGGCGGTTCGGCCTATGCCAGCACCAGCGCCTGTGACTAAAATTGTCTTGCCCTTGAGTAAATCTTTTGCTGCTTGATATTCCAACATGAGTCTCTTTTTCCTCTTGGCGAGAATGCCCGCCACTTCTAGAGTCGCCGAAGTGATAAACGCATGTTTCAAACAAATGAATGAAACTTTGTTATCAATAGCTAAAATCTTTGTGACAAACTTGTGGCTAACTCAATATTTTTACGTTAACTTGAAATGAGTTAGGGGCTAACATAAGCCCTATTGGTCACAGATCTAAAAGCTATTGTGACTAATTTCTTGGGGAAAACAAAACTATTACAACAAGATTTGGGGAAAAAAGATGAAAAGACTCATTTTGGGTGTTGCGATTGCATCTGCACTGGGCCTCACAGGATGTGGTGAGGACAGTTTTAATGAACTCAAGGATAAGACAGAAGTGCTCATCCCTGAATCGCACATGGTGTTCGACCCTGCTAATTCAAAAGTTCCATTACCGAATGATTTGCTGTTCAGTGGCACCAAAGATGGCACATTATCAATTCCGGGTGAAAGCTCGGGCAATTATGTTGATCCACAAATAGCGCTTGGGGCGTTAGATGGGTGGTCGACAACATCACCGATTTCTATTGATATTGATTTGGCGAAAAAACATGACGGTACACCGCTAACCTTAATGGCGGCATCGGTTGCGCAACCGGGTGCTGTCAGAATGTTTGAAGCCACAGTAGGCGGCGCATTATCATCTGATCCCGAATGTAAGGCTAAACCGTCAGTTTCAGCCTGTAAAGTGGGCGCTGAGTTGCAGTTTGGCGTTGACTTTATATCAACCGCTTCGGGCAAAAAAGTGGTGATAATTCCGCTTAAGCCACTCAAAGCCGGGCAATCTTATATTTATGCGACAACGAATCTTATTCAAGATTCTGAAGGTCGTGGTATCGCTCCTTCAACGACCTATGGTTTGTTGAAGCTGGATATCAATACGTTACCTTTAGAAACGCCAGATCAATTGATGCTGCAAACCTTAGTGAACAGTTATGAGAAAGGGATTGCTGCGGCCCATAAGGTCGATCCTTTAACCATCAGTTACTCTGGCTTATTTACCACTCAGTCTGTTGCTAACGTCTATGAAACCACCAAATTGCTGATGGCGAAGGGTGCTCCCTATGCACCAAGCTTTGCCCAGATGCCAACACCGACTGGATTGACTGTGGCTCAAGTGGCGGGCTTAACACCAGCTGCTGGAGCTGCCTATGTTGCCGCAAACTTGGCTGATGTGTATACGGCAAAAATTAAACTGCCTATTTACGGTGATTGTTCTTCAGTTGGTTGTTTATCCGCTGAAGGTAAACCATTAATTAATGGTCATTGGAAAGCACAAGGTGATAGCCCTGTCTCTGTGCTACTAGCACTGCAAGCGGGCACACTCAGCCAGAATAATTTTGGTATGCAAGCGGTGGCTAATGGTATTGCCAACCCTGCTGATGCTTTAGCCAATCCCTCGTTAATGGCGGGTAAAACATGGGTTTTAGACGATGGTACGGCAGTTGATAAAACCAAACATCTGACTAAATTCAATCCTATTCCAGCAATCAAAGGTTATGAAACAGTATCTGTACTGATTTCTATGCCCAATGCAACGAAATTGGCCGCTTTTTATCAACAGCAAGGTCGTGAGTTTATTCCTCCTACATCTGGTTGGCCAACAACAATTGCCCTTCACGGTTTAGGTGGCGGTAAAGAAATGTCATTGGCCTATGCCGGCACGTATGCGGCAATGGGGGTTGCAACTGTTGCTATTGATATGCCACTTCACGGTGCGCGTTCATTCGATGCTAACGGTGATGGGATTTATGAAGTCTCTGCGACAGATCCTGCCTTCGGTGCAGTTGTCGGTAAACCGGATGCCTTTAAAAATGGTAACCCGTTGGTGTTTGTGAATATTTCTAGCACTTTGTCGGTGCGAGATAACTTCCGTCAAGCGACGATGGACCATTTAGGGGTGCGTCTTGCTCTTACGGGCTTAGCACAGGGCTTAGCACAAGCAGGTCAGCCGCAAGTATTTGATGTGACTAAAATCAGTGCTCAAGGTCTGAGTTTAGGCGCCATTGTGGGCACCGATTTTGCGACCTATGCCAGCACAGGTATGAAGAATCCAGCAACCGGCGATGCCTTGCCAAATGCTTATGCTATCAATGCTGTATCCTTAGTTGCGCCAGCAGGTGGATTAGCAGGATCATTCGCAGGTTCTGCAACCTTTGGCCCAGTACTGTTTAGTAATATTACGGCATCTGCAACTTTCCAAGCACAGGTCGATGCGGCTAATACAGCAGGTTATGAGCCTGGTAGCCCTGAATATGCGGCACTGGTGCAGGCGGTATACGCACAGTTTATTCCGACGTTTGCCTTTGCAGTTCAAACAGCGGTAGATTCTGCAGATCCTGTTAACCATGCTGCTATGTTAAAAGCGACTGGCTTACCTGTGCACTTAATTGAAGTGGCGGGTGATGGTAACGGTAACTTAGCAGATCAAGTGCTGCCTAATCGCGTCGATAACTTCCCATTATCGGGCACTGAGCCGCTGATCGCTGCCATCGGGCTACCTTGTGCCGATAGCACGAGCAAAGGTCATGGCGTTGTGCGTTTCGCTAAAGGTCACCACAGTTCGATTGTTGATCCTAAAGAAAAGGAATCAACGGATGGTATGGCCGCGGCTGCCACGGTTGAAATGCAGACTCAAGTGGCAACCTATGCTGCTACTGCAGGTAAGGACGACGTGACGATTTTAGTGACAAACAGTGGGGTCATTGCGACTTGTCCTAACTAATCTTGCCTTAATCGGAAAAACCCAGCCTTTGCTGGGTTTTTTTATGGGCCTTTAGGCTGTTAGAATAGCGCGCAATTGATTGAATGATGTAACGCCCTAACGGAGAACACTTTGGAATTTTTATACGAGTATGGAATGTTTTTGGCGAAAGCCGTCACAATAGTGGTCGCAATCGTTGCCGTTATTATTGTGGTGTTGGCTTCCACTGTAAAACACAAGTCAGATAAGGGCGAGCTGAGGATCACTAACTTGTCTGAAGAGTTAGAAGAACTTAAGCATGGCTTAAAAGAAGAACTTCTGTCAAAGAAACAATTCAAAGCCTATGAAAAGCAATTAAAAGCTGACGAAAAGGCCAAAGACAAGGCCGCAGATGAAGCCTGCACGGGCAAAGTGTTCGTGATTGATTTTAAGGGCAGTATTGATGCCGCTGAGGTCGCATCACTGCGTGAAGAAATCAGTGCAATTATCGCTATCGCAGAAAAAGGCGATGAAGTGGTTGTCAATGTAGAGAGTGGCGGTGGTATGGTGCATGGTTATGGTTTAGCCTCCAGCCAGTTAGATCGCTTACGCCAAGCTGATATTCCATTGACTGTCTGTGTTGATAAAGTCGCCGCCAGTGGTGGCTATATGATGGCCTGTGTAGCGAATAAAATTTATGCTGCACCTTTTGCCATTGTCGGTTCTATTGGTGTTGTTGCTCAACTGCCTAACTTTAATCGCCTGCTGAAAAAGCATGAAATTGATTATGAGCAACATACCGCCGGTAATTTTAAACGCACCTTGACAGTGTTTGGTGAAAACTCCGATGAGGGAAGACAGAAGTTTCAAGAGGAACTCGAAGAAACCCACGTCTTATTTAAAGCGTTTGTTGGTAAGTATCGCCCTGAGTTGGATTTAGTGAAAGTCGCTACTGGCGAGCATTGGTACGGTCAGCAAGCCATTGAATTAGGTTTAGTTGATGCGATTTCGACCAGCGATGATGTGATAATGTCACTCGCCACAGAGCGTACTGTGTACAAGATACGTTATCAGGTGAGAAAGAAACTTGCCGATAAAATTGCCCACGGTGCTTCTTTGTCTGTGAACGCTATTTTCAATCGCCTCATAGAAAAAAATCGTCCTATGTAATTCTGTCTATTGGTGAATAAAAGTAAAAACGCCTGCATTTGCAGGCGTTTTCATTTGCTGAGCTTTCGCGGCTAATACCGAAGTGGGTTAGATTTGATAGCTGATATGTTGATGGAAGCGTACGATGAGATCTTCACGCTCCGGATCGACACCTATGTCCGCTGCGAAGGCCTTCAGAGCTGTTTCAACATTGTTCATAAAGCGACCGAAACCCGAATCGTCACAATCCTTGGTACCTGCCACTATGGTAAAGTGCGCGGCTTCGACTAAGTTATCGGCATCCCAGCGACGGATAACTTGTTGCTCAGTCGCATTAGGATCGAACCCTATCATTTGTACTTCGGCTTTGCTGTCGAGCTTTTCAAACTTACTGTTACGCACAAGCGGTGTTAAGCCGTTCGCTATCATAGCAAGGCGTGTCAGTTGTCTATTCGCTGCCGCTTTGAGGAAGCAGTCTTCAAGATGCTGATATAAAGGCGTAAAGTCAGTGGCTGAGTCAGGTAATAAACCCTGTTTGAGTTTGCGACTCAGCGGCAAGCTCACCGTTACATAGGTAAGAGAGCTAACGTTTTCTGGTAACTCACATTTTCTGGCTTTATATCTTGGGCCGATGGCGCGCAGTTTATAACCATAGGTTTCTTTATAGCCCTTAGCTTTTGCGAACAGATCATAGGATAAATGCTGATGGTCGCGGACCTTAACCTTAAGATCGCTTATTGGCATTAAGGGCATTAATTCAGTGAGCAACTCACGTACCTTGATATGGAAACTGGCGGAATTACTGCGAATATCGTCACCTGTGGCGAGAAACACAATGCGCAGTTTACGGGCGCGATAGTTTTCTTGCGAGAATAAGTTTTGGGCTTCGTGGTAGGCTGGGTTATAAAAAAATAGAATTTGTTCAGTGGTTTGGAAGCAATACGCTTCGGTATGGTAACGCACTACTGGCAGTTTATCGTTAGTGATCACGTGAACATTACGGAGATCGTGTTGTTCTGCCAAATTAAATATCAAACGGCTTAACGTTTGATAGCAGCTTTGATAATCGGGATATTGATTGAGTAGCTCATCCGTCACCTTGATTTCGGCTGTGATGTATTGATTGGTACGGGCTTCCTTGGGTATGTACACTTTTTGCTGATGGCTAAGGGACATATTGACTCCTTGTTTGAGTTAACCATTTGCTAACACGAATTTTACTGTTTATCTATAGGGTGAATCTTGCGTTAGAACACGTTTTTATCCGTTGAACATGAGTTTAGCTAAGTAAGCGGTTCGTTAGCTTAAAATAGCAGCTATTTTATTGGGTTAACGCATTTTCTATCCATGGTTGCATCCAAGCCGCAATCTGAGCTTGCGCCTTTTCGTTGGGATGAATGCCATCCCTTTGCATTAATTCTGGATGGGGCGCGATATCCTGCATAAAGAAGGGGATCAACACTATATCCTGGGTTTTAGATATGTCTTGATACACTTGGGTGAACTTTTGGGTATAGCGAGGGCCATAGTTAGGCGGTACCATGATCTCGGTCAGCAGCACTTTTGCGCCGCTATCTTTGGCTAGGGTAATGATTTGGATTAGATTATTTTCGAGTTGCGTTGGGGGGAATCCACGTAAACCATCATTACCTCCTAGCTCAACGACCACAAGATCGGGAGCAACAGAATCGAGCAAGGCGGGTAATCGGCGTAGGCCGCCCGCTGTGGTTTCGCCGCTCACTGAGCCATTGGTAAACTGATGTTCGGGCAGATTTTTTTGCAGTAGTGCTACCCAGCCTGACTGTTCTGCCATGCCGTAGCTAGCGCCTAAGCTATCGCCGAGGATCAGTATCTTTGCCGCGTGAGCGGGCGTGACCATGAGTACACTCAGTAGGATGAATGCCCCTAGGGTCTTCGCCATTGATTTTAATCTTAGCGATTGATACCAGAACGATTTATATAAGAAGGATCCTATGTCTAACGTCATCTTAAAAAACAGTGCCATTAATGTTGTTAACCTCGAAAAATCAGTGATTACTCAGGAAGGAACGCTCACTATCCTCAAGGGCATTAACTTAGATGTCAAGCAAGGTGAGAGTGTGGCCATTCTCGGCCCATCAGGTTCGGGCAAATCCACCTTATTGGGATTGCTTGCGGCGCTTGATACGCCTACGTCGGGGGAGATTTGGCTCGATGGTGTGGCATTATCACCACTGAATGAAGAGCAAAAAGCGGCACTGCGTAAACAGAAGGTCAGCTTTATTTTTCAATCCTTTATGTTAGTTGATACCTTAACTGCGCTCGAGAACGTCATGTTACCCGCCGAGCTTGCGGGCGTGAGCAATGCTAAGGAAAAAGCGCAGGCCATGTTGGTGCGGGTTGGTTTATCCCATCGTTTGACCCATTTACCCAAACAGCTCTCGGGTGGTGAACAGCAAAGGGTGGCGATTGCCCGCGCTTTTATCTGTGAGCCTACAGTCTTGTTTGCCGATGAACCAACTGGCAATTTAGACAGCGTCAACGGCCATAAGATTGCCGATATGTTGTTTGAGCTTAATCAAGAAAGCCATACAACCTTAGTCCTCGTTACCCATGATCTGCAGTTGGCCAAGCGGTGTGAGCGTCAACTAGTGATGGATAACGGCCATTTACAGGAAGATATCACTCAAACAGAACCGCTAGCTGATGTTAAGGAGGCTTAATAATGGAGTTAAGTCTGGCATGGCGCCTGTTTCAACGCGAGTTACAGCAGGGACAATTGTTATTGATTATCCTCGCTATTACGCTCGCGGTTTTGTCTGTGAGTGGCTTGGCGCGGGTGAGTGAACGTCTGCAAGTGGCAATTAGTGGTCAAGCTTCACAGTTTATTGCTGCCGACCGTATTATCGATTCGCCGGTTAAAATTGATGCGGCGATTTTATCCAAAGCCGAAGCGCTTGGGCTTAAGCATGTGACTAACATGCAATTTAATTCCATGGTCTATTCGGGAGATAAGTTTCAGTTAGTCACAGTACGCGCCGTAGAGTCGGGTTACCCGCTTAAGGGCGATATTGAACTCACCAGCGGTAAAACAAAGGCGTTACCTCAAGCGGATCAAATTTGGTTTGAGACTCGCTTAGGCGGACTTTTGGGGTATCCCAAATCCATCGAACTAGGTAACAGCGAATTTGTGCTCAGCAATGAGATCAGCCGCTTACCCGACGCAGGTTTTAATCCTTTTGCTTCATCGCCAGTGGTATTGATGCGGATGGAGGATGTCGCCAAAACAGGTGTTATTCAACCGGGCAGTCGCGTGACTTATCTGTATCAATTTGCCGGAGATGAAGCCTCGCTTACGGCCTTTGAACAAAGTGTTAAACCGCTTTTGAATAGTACCCAGCGCTGGGTCGATGTGCAATCCGGTGACTCGCCGATTGCGGGAGCCGTTAAGCGAGCGGAGCGCTTCTTACTGCTGGCAAGTTTGATGGGCATTGCATTGGCCTGCGCGGCGATAGGTATTGCCGCCCAGCGTTATTGTCAGCGCCATTACGATGTGGTGGCCATGCTGAAAACCTTTGGCGCCTCGGCAAAGCAAATTCGCCTGTTGTTTGGTACTCATTTATTGTTGGTAACGCTACTGGGAATTGGTCTAGGCCTTATTGGGGGAGGGTTACTCGATTTTGGGATCAGTTATCTCTTGCCACCCGAAATTGCGGCCTATTCACCGCCACTCACACGGCCATTATTACTCGGTATCAGCACTGGGCTCATCAGCGCCTTTATGTTTTCGGCTTATCCATTGATGCGTTTACTGGCTATTCCGCCACTGCGGGTGTTGCAGCGTCAGTTAGAAGGCTTACAGCTTGGTATGTGGCTGCATTTGCTACTGAGTCTAGGGGCTATGGCACTACTGGGCTATTTGTATTCCCAAAGTTGGACTTTGACTCTGACTGTGGTCGCGGCTGTGCTATTGCTGGCTGTGCTGTTAAGTCTGCTTGGATTTGTGATGATACGAGCAGGACACAGTGTTGGTATGAAGACTACCAATCCTTTGCAATTAGCGCTGGCGGGGCTAAGGCGTCGTGCGCGGCAAAATGCGGTGCAATTGGTTGGCTTTAGCGCTGCACTGGTACTGTTATTGACTATTTTGGCGTTAAGACAAGATTTACTTAACGAATGGCAAAAACAGTTGCCCGAAAATGCGCCTAATTATTTCCTTGTCAATATTGCGCCTGATGATGCAAAGCCCTTGAATGATTTCATGACGGCTAAGGGGATAGTGGCGACGGACATTTATCCGGTGATCCGTGGCCGATTAACTCAAATTAACGGTGAAGCGCTGATTTCGAATGAACAGTCCGAAGCGGGTGAAAAGGGAAGAGTGGGCATTTCGCGCGAGTTAAACCTAACGTGGCGCAATACACTGCCTGCTAACAACGAACTGTTAGAGGGGCATTTTAATCAAGCCGCTGATGAAGTGTCGGTGGAGTCCGGCGTGGCGGAGCGTCTAGGTATTGGTCTTGGCGATAAGCTGACTTACGTGATTGATAATCAAGAGCTCACAGTTAAAGTTGCCAGTATTCGTGCCGTACACTGGGAAACGCTGCAACCGAACTTCTTTATGATTTTCACTCAAGAAGCGCTCGCGCCTTTTGCTTATACTTCGATGGCGAGTTTCTATCTGAATGATCAGGCGACTAACGATAAGACTATGAATGCTGATGGTACGCCTAAGGATGCAGTGATCCTTGCGCTTATTCAGCAATTTCCGACCATATCGATCATCGATGTTGGCGCTATGGTGGGGCAGTTGCGGCAGATAATTGAGCAAGTGTCGCTGTCGTTGTCTTTAGTGCTGGCCTTAGTGTTATTAGCCAGTGCCTTAGTCTTGATTGCACAGACTGAGGCTGGCATGGCAACTCGGCAACGTGAACTGGCGGTGTTACGTACCTTTGGTGCTTCAGGATGGTTATTGCGCAGTGCAACGGGTTTAGAGTTCGCCTTACTTGGCGGTATTGCGGGTGTGTTAGCCGTAATTGTGGCCGAATTTGCGTTATATCTACTTAAGACGCAAGTATTTGAACTTAATGTATACATGCACTGGCCTTGGTGGGGCATTGCCCCTGTTTCTGGAGCCTTAATCGTCGCCTTACTAGGGGTTTGGCGTTGTCGACAATTGCTCAGCCAATCTTGCTCTGAGCTATTAAAGGCTGGGAGCTAGGGCGGTTTGTGAACTCTGTTGATGGGCTAAAACATAAAGCTTATTAAGACAACAAGCTGAGCCAACATTAAAAGCACTGATGCGACATAAGCTCAGTGCTTTTTTGTTATGGGGTTGATTCTGCTGCACTTGAATTGAATATGCTTTTTACATCGGCTTACAAATTGATCTGTGCTTAAGCAGGTAGCAACAGAACTTAGTGCAACGCAATGGGTCTATCTAACTGAGAACAGCGACTAGCTTATATATGCCATAGAGGGAATATTATGTTCAAAGGAATAACAAAACTGCTTAAGGATAATCGCTCCTTTTTTCTGTTTATCAGTTTAATGCTAGTGTTCAGGAGCGCAGTGGCCGATTGGAATACTGTGCCATCGGGTTCTATGCTGCCGACTATCGTCGAGGGTGATCGCATTCTTGTTAATAAGATGGCTTATGATCTTAGGGTGCCATTTACGCATATCGCATTAGTTAAACTGGCAGATCCTGTTCGCGGCGATATCGTGGTATTTGACTCGAAAAAGGCCGATAAAAAACTGATTAAGCGGGTAATAGCTGTGCCAGGCGATACTGTGATGATGCAGGATAATCGCTTGTATTTAAACGGCGAACTGCTTAGCTACACATCCCAAGCATTGAGTGCTTATGCTCCCGCTGATGTGACAGAAATGCAGGAAAATTTACTCGGTATGGTCCACAGTATTCACCTTAACCCTGTACCCTCAAGGCTTGCCAATTTTGGACCTGTCACAGTGCCGGATGCGCATTATTTAGCCCTGGGTGATAATCGTGATAACAGCGCAGACTCTCGGGTTATTGGCTTCGTGCCCCGTGATGAGATTGTTGGCCGTTCAAGTTCAGTCGTTTTCTCCCTTGATTATGATGATTATTACCTGCCTCGGCCTGAACGCTTAATGCGTGAATTCTAGTCTTAACTATTTTGAACCATGAAATAGGGCGCCAAAGTCGGCGCCCTATTTTTTAAGTGATTGAGTTATAAACAACTACTTCATAAAGCTCAGATAGCCCTGTAAGACAATTAAGTTAACTATGTCGATAAAGAAGGCACCGACAATAGGTACTACCATAAAGGCTTGGGGTGATGGCCCTGTGCGCGAGACGAGCGCGCCCATGTTCATTACCGCCGTTGGCGTAGCGCCCATACCAAAGCCGCAGTGGCCACCGGTGATCACCGCAGCATCGTAATTACTGCCCATGACTTTGAACGTCACGAAATAGGCAAAAATGGCCAACACTGCGGTTTGTACCAGTAAAATCACCAGTAGCGGGATCGCTAAATCAAAAATTTCCCATAACTTTAAAGTCATTAAGGCCATTGAGAGGAAGAGTGACAGTGCGACAGTCCCTATCACATCGATGCTTTCGGTATGGGGTTTGTAACCGCGGGTGAGTTCTGTGAGATTAGCGATGAGCACGCCAAGAAAAAGAGCATATACAAAGTCGGGCATCTTTAGCCATGCAATACCCGATTGGCTGATCCACAGCGTGAGCCATTTTGATCCTGCAACACACAACAACAGCACAAACAGAGTTTCTAATATGGTTTTGGCGGTGACTTGGTCTTCTTCTTAGTGATCATAAGTGACTAAATGCGGATGTTCACTGTGATGCTTGCGGCCAACCCCATAGCGAGAAACGAGATTATGTTTACCGATTAATCGCTGTGCGACGGGGCCACCGATGATCCCACCCATGATCAAACCAAAGGTTGCCGCGGCCATAGCAAACTCTAAGGTGTTGATACCGTAGCGCTCAGCAAAGGTTTGTGACCAAGCGACGCCGGTACCATGGCCGCCCGACAGGGTAATTGATCCTGCGATAAGTCCCATGATGGGATCGAGCCCCAATAGGCTGGCTAAACTGACGCCGACGGCATTTTGAATCACAATATACATTGAGGCCACACCTAAAAAGATGAAGACTTTTTTACCACCGCTGAGCAATAGCTTGTAGTTTGCCGAGAGGCCAATGGTGCTAAAAAACATCAGCATTAAGGTATTTTGCAGTGATAGGCTGAAGTCGAGACTGATATTTTGAAAGTGAAGAAATGTGACTCCCGCGGCGACAACAAGGCCACCCACTATGGGTTCGGGGATATTATATTGCCTGAAGACACGTACATGGCGATTGATAGAGTGGCCGATAAACAGCACGAAAATGGCAATTAAAAATGATTCTAGCTCGCCAATCATATAGGTCATGTGCATGAAAATTCCTTACAAACTGTCTAAGTGCGGGCGTTTCATTGGGCACAATGTCCAATGAGAAGTAACCCATCTTGTTATTAAGTACCTGCTAATGCTGGATGTTAAGCGCTTGATGTCGAGGACAGATCAGTGTCAATCCGATAAAAAATTTAAAGGATGAGTAGGCGCGAGTGTGTATCGTTTTATGGTCTACAGACCAAGAACAGCTGATTAAATAGCCTGTTCCTGAGCATAAATAACTGTCTATTTATGAGGTGTTGCTGAGTCTATCTGTGGTCAAGGCTGAGGCGGTTAATGCGTGCCTCCTATGACCGAATGGAGGCGAGTTTAGCAGAAAATGGACGGATTGTCGCTAAATCATAATATAAATCATGATGTTACATTCTTGTTTTTCTAGTGTTGCTAAAATAATGGCAAGATTGACGTTACAATATACCTGGTTGTTGAGCGGATTTGAGTACTAAGATGCCACCTGCATTAGCCACTGATTTTATCAGCATATTTAAGCTGAGTTTAGGCTCTAGCGTGCTAGCCTATTTGGCTAACACGTTTGTTAAGGCATTATCGAGATCACTGAATTGAAACTGAAAACCCGCTTCGAGGGCACGTTTGGGGTAAACAAATTGCCCTTCCGTCAGCAGCTCCGACATTTCGCCCATCGCTAAGCGTAATGCAAGCGGTGGGGTAGTGATTAACGCTGGGCGATTAAGTGCTTTTCCGAGCGCTTTGGTAAACACAGCGTTACTCACTGGATTGGGTGCAGTGGCATTAAATATGCCTTTACAGTGTTGTTGAGTGAGTAAAAAATCAATAAGGGAAATGAGATCCTGCACATGGATCCAGCTCATACCTTGGCGTCCATGGCCAATTGGGCCACCGAGTCCGAGTTTAAATGGCGGTAACATTTTCTCTAAGGCACCACCTTTACCTAGCACGATACCAATACGGATAATGCAGACGCGTGTGTGCTCTGAGGTTGCATTTAGCGCCTCTTGCTCCCATTTTCGACAGATATCATGGCTAAACTCAACATGGGCACCACTAGACTCATCGAGTAATTTATCATCGTGCCGCCCGTAATAACCGACTGCCGAACCACTCACCATGATCTGAGGAGGAGTGCTACTCTGTTGTATTAGCTGAGTTAATCTTGCCGTAATATCCCAGCGACTATCACAAATGCGTTGCTTCTGATTTTTACTCCAACGTTTAGCGACTATGGGTTCACCCGCAAGATTTACGATGGCATCAATGTGATTTAAGTCGCTTAGCTCATCGAGACTCTCGAGGTAATGGTGCTGATTGCCGAGCACTTTTTGTGTTTGTTGCACTGAGCGAGTTAATAACGTCAGTTGATGATATGGCGCCAGTCGTTCGACTAATTGGCGACCAATAAAGCCGCTTGCGCCGGTGATCAGTATATTCATGGAACCTCTCTTAATTGGTTAAGCTCTGCGGATATATACCAAAATGCGGTGTGCAACGATCACTTAGTCGGAGTATTTTTAGCCAGATTATTTTTGATAACATAACTCCATCGAGACTGAATCGGCAAAGCGTAGTGCATGGGGTTTGTCGATTTCGACACTGGCAAATTCAACCCAAGGATGCTCACTGGCGATGGCCAGCGTTTGGCTGGTGAGATTTTCGAGTAATGAGAAACGGTTATTCTCAATCAGTTCAATGATCTTTTTGGTGATAGTGCGGTAATTGAGCGCATCCTCGACATTGTCACTGTTACGGGCACGTTCGGCACAATAATGGATCACGACATTAATGATCACGTCTTGGCGATTTTGGATTTCATCTTCTTTAATGCCAATAAAAGTACGAAGTCTTAAGTTTTTAATGCGTATAATCGCGGTTTCTGGTTTCATAATGACAAATGGCTATCTTAAGCTAAAGTTGCTGAGGTTAAGTGGTTTCAAGGGTTAGCCTAACAATTTTATCTAAGATCAAGAAGGATTTTTAATAAATGACTCGACCTAATGCGCCCTCTGCTGCTTATCGTGGCTTTGCGGTTATGGCCTTTGTAGTGATTATTTTGGCAGGGATTAAGGCGGCGAGCCCGATTGTGGTGCCGTTTGTGCTGTCCAGTTTTCTTGCGGTGATTTGTAATCCTGCAATCGGTTTGATGACAAAGTTCCGTGTGCCTAAATGGCTGGCAGTGATCCTCTTGATGGGTTTTATTGTGTTGATGGGCCTATGGTTAGCCTCGGTCGTCGGCAGTTCTGTCAATGAGTTTTCTAAACAATTGCCCCAATATCGCGATCAGCTGGTGGAGCAGTTTTCGTGGATTATCCATAAATTACAGGCATTAAATATTCAGATTTCGAAGGATCAGGTATTAGCCTATTTTGACCCTGGCATGGCCTTGTCTATGACCACGAATATGCTATCGGGTGTCGGCAATGTGATGGCGAATTTATTTCTGATCATCCTCACTATCGTCTTTATGCTGTTTGAAGCTCAGTCGCTGCCAAAGAAATTGCACCTGGCATTGGACGATCCCGATATGCGCTTAAAGCAGATTGACCGCTTTTTACAATCTGTGAATCAGTACATGGTGATCAAGACCTTAGTGAGTTTGGCTACTGGGATCATCGTCGGTGTGGGGTTGACCTTCATCGGCGTGGATTACGCCATGTTATGGGCGGTGATTGCTTTCCTGTTTAATTACATTCCCAATATTGGTTCTATCATTGCCGCCATTCCAGCGGTGCTGTTGGCCTTTATTCAGCTTGGCCCTGCGGCTGCGGGGGGGACTGCACTTTTGTACGTGGGTGCCAACATGGTGATGGGCAATATCATTGAGCCTAAATTTATGGGGCGCGGTCTGGGGTTATCGACCTTAGTGGTGTTTTTATCATTAATTTTCTGGGGCTGGTTATTAGGTTCTGTGGGCATGTTGCTGTCAGTGCCATTGACTATGGTGGTTAAAATTGCCCTCGAATCGAGTAAGAGTGGTAATTGGTTAGCCATTTTATTATCGGACGATATCGAAGATAAGTTCTTGGCCAGTAACACGGAAAATGCAATTCCCAATGGCGATGAAGCCAATACAAGTGCAACTGAGAGTAAGTAGTAGAAGATGCAAAGTTTTATACAAGCGCTAGCGACAATTGAGTTAGGTGATGATGCGGTGCGGTTATTCCACGGCCGCGGTGGGCATTACGTGGGTTGTGAGCACCTATGTTTAGATTGGTTTGCACCCGTACTATTGCTGACCAGCTTTACTCCCTTGGAGGATACGGATTTAACCCTCTGCCAACAGGCGATTGCAGCGCGCTGGCAAGCTATTCGGCCAGATAGCCAATTGAATTTAGTCTACCAATACCGTAGTGCGGGGGAGACGTTTACCCAATTATTGCAAGGTGAAGTGCCTGAGCCGCATATCGTTAGCGAAAATGGTGCACGGTTTCAGGTGCACCTAATGCGCGGACAAAACCACGGACTCTTCCTCGATATGGCTAATGGTCGTGAGTGGGTTAGAGCAAACGCCCGTTATAAAAAGGTGCTTAATTTGTTCGCTTATACCTGTGGTTTCTCGGTCGCGGCATTACAAGGGGGCGCCGATGAAGTTGTGAATATGGACATGAGCAAAGGCGCATTAGGCATAGGTAAGCAGAACCATTTGCTGAATGGCTTTAGCGCGGGAGCCCGTTTTTTAGGCCATGATATTTTTAAATCTTGGGGCAAACTGAAAAAGCTCGGTCCCTACGACATTGTTGTTGCCGATCCACCGAGCAATCAGAAGGGCAGTTTTGTTGCGACTAAGGATTATGTGCGTTTAATTAGGCGTTTACCTGAGTTGCTTGCCGAGAATGGCGAAGTATTACTGTGTCTAAATGCACCTGAACTCGATACCGCTTTCCTGCGTCAACAGGTAGCGGAAGCTGCACCTGCACTCGAATACATAGAGCGCTTAGCCAATCCGCTAGCCTTTATGGATGTGTCGGAAGAGAAGTCACTTAAGGTGCTTCGCTACCGCTTATCGACTCAAGCCTAGGCCTGATTTAGCTTAACTGGCCAGTATTAACTGGCCTTTTTTGTCGGCTTAGGTTGAGTGTTTAGCTTTCTACACTGTCGCTTATTACACAGCACTTATTCTTCAGTAGCTTAATCGCTCAGATAGCTGCGATCGCCCATAGGTTTTAATTACTTTACTGACTTGATGTTGGTCTAAGTGTTTTAGGGTGGACATTTCACCATAAAGCCTGCCCTGAACATCTAATGGCATTCCCTAGATTCATTTTATGTAAGCGATTTCTGTTAATCGCTTTTGTGTATAAAGCGAATGATGAAATGGCGTCAGCATGGCCTGAATATCCTCGTAGAAAGTGAAAGTCTTTCATGTCGAATCACTGATTGTGAGCTATTTAAATGATAACCAGCCTTAAATGCCATGCTTGGTGATACAAAACTGAAAGTTTTCTGTAATTATGGCTTTTGCTTTGTTATACTCCCGCCCACGGAATGTATCCCTTTCCTCATAGGCAAAATGTCAGCATAGAATGGCAAGCCTCTGCGACCTTACCCAATCAAGCAGGAGTTGTTATGGAAGTTCATGAATACGAAAATGCTTATTATCAAGTGAAAGACGATGTACTAACGTCTTTACCTGCTGAAAGCGAAGAAGAAGTGATCCAAGCTTAATCGATAGCGATTAAACTGACGGTACTTATGAGTCGAAAATAACAGAACAAGCACAAAAAAATAGCAACCCTAAGGTTGCTATTTTTTTGGCTGAAAGTAAGCAGAATGATTGTATGACAAGGTATGCGCGGTGAAAGCAGGCAAGAAAGGGGGTTAACCGTTAACTTTGCGCTTTTCAGGCAGAAGTTCGACGATAATCCATTGGCTCCCAATTTTGTGTAGGCGTATGGTCCTGTCATCAATCCATGGTTGACCACCTTTAAGACCTTTCATTTTGACCACAACAATGACGTCTTTGGTAAATTTGCGGAAGAAGTCGATATCGATATCATCAATTTCCATTTCAACATTGGTCATAGATAGGCCGAGCATATTACGCTGTACGGCTGCGGCAATGTGGTAATGGGTGAGCACTTGTTTAATGGGATCGTCGACGTATTGCTTGGCTTGTTCAACATTACGATCAACATAAATCGCTTGAAAAAAGCCTAAGCTCACTTCTTCCGGTGATAACTGGCGCTGCTCTTGCGTTGAGGGATCGCCACAACCGAAGAGGAACAGGAGGGAGAAAAAAAATAGAGTTCGCATAAGTTTTAGTTATTGGAATTTGTTCCGAGTATCGCGATTTTAGCTGTAATGTACAAGTCTTGTCGTGATTCGCTGTCTATTGTGAAAAGCATTGACTCAAACCTCATGTGTGTGGCATATAGTTAGGAGTCATATAAAAAGGTTATCCACAGAAACTGTGGAAAACTATGTTGAAGACTTCAGTGATACTTTGTAAGTCACTGATATTGTCTTGCTTTATTTGCTGGTTAAAAAGTGACGCTTTTCTGCTTTCCATTATGTTCCACTTCTACTTGTGGATATTTTTCGCAATTTGCCGAGCTTATTCACACTGCATAATTTGATATTTCTCGTTTTTTCTTCATCTTTTGCAATTTCGACTTATCCATTAAGCGATTCTTGCGATCAACGGTATGGTTTACGCTAAATTTGAGCATAAAAAAAGCACCGATAATAACCAGTGCTTTTTTGTGCGTAACGCTATGCAGATTTAATGCTGTTAGCCTTTAGCTGCGTCGTTCTGTGCGGCTTGAATTGCCGTTAGTGCGATAGTGTAGACGATGTCATCGACTAACGCGCCGCGAGACAAGTCGTTCACAGGTTTGCGCATACCTTGCAGCATAGGACCAATACTGATCAGATCGGCGCTTCGCTGTACGGCCTTGTAAGTCGTGTTGCCTGTATTAAGGTCTGGGAACACGAAAACAGTAGCTTGACCAGCGACAGGGCTATTAGGTGCCTTAGAGCGTGCAACGTTTGGCATAACCGCCGCATCGTATTGCAATGGACCATCAATAATCAGATCTGGGCGTTTTTCTTTGGCAATACGGGTTGCTTCACGCACTTTATCCACATCTGAACCTGTACCTGAGTTGCCAGTTGAGTAGCTGATCATTGCCACTCTTGGCTCGATACCGAAGGCTTTTGCTGATTCTGCCGATTGGATGGCGATATCAGCTAACTGCTCAGCATTAGGATCTGGGTTAATCGCACAATCACCGTAAACAAGCACTTGATCCGGCATCAGCATAAAGAAGATGGATGAAACTAAGCTTGAGCCCGGTGCCGTTTTGATCAATTGCAGTGGTGGGCGAATGGTATTGGCTGTGGTGTTAACCGCGCCAGAAACGATACCGTCGACTTCGTTTTGCGCCAACATCATAGTGCCGAGCACCATGTTGTCTTCTAACTGTTCACGGGCAACGACTTCAGTTAAGCCTTTGCTGCGACGCAGTTCCAACATAGGTTCTACGTAACGGTCGCGCACCTCTTCTGGATCGATAATGATCACGCCTTCGCCAAGCACCACATCTTGCTGTGCGGCGATACGCAGGATTTCATCTTTTTTGCCTAAAAGTACACAGCGAGCAATACCGCGTTCGGCACAAATGGCCGCCGCTTTAATGGTACGCGGCTCATCACCTTCTGGCAGCACCACAGTCTTGTGGGCGGCACGCGCCAATTCCGTGAGTTTGTAACGGAAAGCCGGTGGTGACAGGCGATGCTCACGGGGTGAGTTTTTAGTCACGCTTTCAATCCACGTTTGATCGATGTGGCTGGCCACATAATCCTGCACCAGATCGATACGAACCGCGTCATCGACGGGTACTTCATGGTCGAAACGTTGAATGTTGAGCGAGGTTTGCCAAGTGTTACTGTCGATCAAGAATACAGGTAAACCAGTTTCAAAGGCCTGTTCACACAGCTTAAGAATTTCTGGCTCCGGCTCGTAGCTACCAGTTAATAACAGGGCACCAATTTTGACGCCGTTCATGGCCGCAAGACAGGCTGATACGATCACATCTGAGCGATCGCCTGAGGTTACAAGCAAGGAGTCAGTCTTAATATGAGTGACCATGTTCGGGATACTGCGGGCACAAAACGTTACTTTACGCAGGCGGCGGGTATGCATTTCACCAGCATTCAGAATGCGTGCACTTAAATGTTTCGCTAAATCCGACGCACGAGGAGCGACAAGATCAAGATTGTAGGGCACGCTGCCTAAAATACGCAGTGGGCTCTTACCCGGCAGTTGGAACATGCTGGCTGCATCTGAGCGTTGAACACCTTGGTGATCAAAGACTTCAGATAAGTCAGGGCGCGCGCGACCTTCGTCGTCAACGGGGGCACCAATCTTGTTGATCACAGCACCAATCAGGCGTTTGTTCTTTTTTCCGCCCCAAGAGTTATAGGCGATTTCGAGGCGATTCATTAGCCCTGTAGCCGTATCACTGCCTGGTGTGGCAATAAAAATTACGTCGGCATCCATGGCTTTAGCGATGGCATAGTTCACATCATCGGCGAAGGGATGATTACGCGTTGGCACTAAACCTTCGACAATTAAGGTCTCTGTGTTGCTAGCGCAATCGGCCGCACGGGCGATGATTTGCTCCATTAAGACGTCGATTTGGTCGGCGCGAATTAAGGCTTCGGCATGGGTCATGTCGAAGGGCTCTAAGGGATTTACTGTTGGCGATTTGCTCAGAATAGTGGTTGAGCGTTCTGGGCCATTATCGTTTGGACGAAGCTGAGAAATAGGCTTAAAGAACTGAACCTTAACCCCGTGGCGCTCCAGTGCGCGCACCATCCCAAGGCTTAAGGAGGTCAGGCCGACTCCGGTACCTATGGGGATTAACATAATATTACGAGACATAAAAACCTCTAGTTTCGATGGTTTTTGGCAGAATAGTTTCTGCAAATTTGCTTGTGAGTACGGCTACGTAAGGTATAAAGCCGTTTGGGTGAGCAAACGGCTTCGGCCTTTTTATTTGTTGATAAGTTTAATGGAATCTTCGGCGATAACCCATTCTTCGTTCGTTGGTATCACCATGGCAATCGTGCCTTTATCTTGGGTGATGATACCTTTCTTACCGAAACGCGCCGCTTTGTTGCGCTCACTATCGACATGGAAATTGAATATTTCCAGCATGTTGAGCACTTTTTCACGGATTAAATCTGAGTTTTCACCAATACCACCGGTGAAGACGACTGCATCTAAACGGCCCAGTGGCACAGTGTAAGAGGCGATGTACTTGGCTAAGCGGTAGCAGAAGATTTCTAAGGCTAAGGTCGCGCCTTTATGGCCCTCGGCGTAACCTTCCTCAATGCCACGGCAATCGTTGGTCAGCTCGGAAATACCCAGCAGACCACTTTGCTTGTTCATCAGGTTATTCACTTCTTCTAAGGTGTAACCCAGTTGATGGACTAAGTGATAGATGATTGAAGGGTCAATATCGCCACAACGTGTGCCCATCACTAAACCTTCTAATGGGGTTAAGCCCATAGAAGTGTCGACACTTTTGCCGCCTTTGATGGCAGTGACTGATGCACCGTTGCCTAAGTGAGCACAGATAACATTCGTTTCTTCAATTGGCTTGTTGAGCATTTTTGCCGCTTCACGGCTAACAAATAAATGACTCGTGCCATGCATGCCATAACGGCGGATACCGTGTTCACGGTATAACTTGTAAGGCAGGGCGTAGACATAAGCTCTGTCTGGCATGCTTTGGTGGAAAGCGGTATCAAATACAGCAACCTGTGGCAATTTAGGGAAAGAGGCCATTGCCGCGCGGATGCCGATAAGGTGAGCAGGATTGTGCAGTGGGGCTAATGAAGCACAGTCTTCGATACCTTTGATCACGCTCTCATCGATGATCACTGAGCGAGTGAATTTCTCACCACCGTGAACGATACGATGGCCAACGGCTTGAATTTTTGCTGCTAATTCAGGTTGTTCCGCAAGAATTTTATTAACAATGTATTCAACTGCTTCACGGTGAGCCGTAAATGCACCTAAGGCTGCTTCATGTTTTTCGCCGTTGATTTTCCATTTAATGCGAGAGTCTTCTAAACCAAAACATTCGGCTAAGCCAGAAATTTGGTCGTCACCTGTTTGCGCGTCAATGACGGCAAATTTGAGAGAAGAGCTACCGCAATTGAGAACTAAAACCAGTTTATTTGACATGTGTAAACCCTTTGCCATTGTGTTTAATATAACGATTCAAAATAATGAGGAACTGCGGTGTTTTTACCATATCAGTCTTGGGGCGATTCGCCAGATTGTGCTATGGTAAGAGCAGTATTCCATTGTAGTTGGTGTCTAAGATTGAGCATTAAGATCCTCAAAACCTTAGGTGATGGTCATCAGTATATGAAGACTTGGCCTATGGTTAGACAACTGGGTTTTTATTTTCCTGAGTATCGGGTCGTCCGAGCAACTCAGCTCGCCATACTGGTGATGCCAGTGCTGGCGATTTTTGTGAGCATGAGCCAGCTGTATATTCACGGTTGGGCATTTCTGCCCCAAGCTGTCACTCTCGGTTTATTTTTCATCAGCTTACCGTTACAGGGGCTGCTGTGGTTAGGCTGGCGAGCTCGCCATCCATTACCGTTAACGCTGTTCGACTGGATTAACCAGTTGAGTGCGAAGTTGTCATCCATGGGTATCAATTGCCACACTTTAGGCGCTAAGGCCTGTTACCTCGATATGGCACTGATTTTAAAAATAGCCTTTGAGCGTTTAGATGCCAGTTATTGGGAAGAACTTTAGGCCGTTGCCGCGGTTATCCGTTTTGGCTTTTCTATTACTGTGGATTAATAAATCGCGTTAATCCCTTGTTGGACAAATACCGCTTTGATCTTTTCCATGGTTTCTCGACTCGGGGGGGATATCCCATCGAGTTGATAGCTTTCGCCCATGGCTTCCCACTTATGTTTACCTAATTCGTGATAGGGTAGTAACTCTACCTTTTCAATGTTTTTCATGGGCTTGATAAACTCGGCCAGTTGTAATGCCGATGCTTCATCGTCGGTAAATCCGCCCACTACGACATAACGTATCCATGTCGCTTGATTACGCTCTGCTAAATACTGCGCAAACTGTAATGTTCTATGGTTGCTGACTTTAGTTAACTCAATATGTTTTTCATCGTCCATGTGCTTGATGTCGAGCAGGACCAAGTCAGTATGGTCGAGCAACTCATCAATCACTGGCGTGTACTTACGTACAAAACCATTGGTATCTAAACAGGTATGAATACCTTCTTGCTGACAGGCTGTGAATAATTCGGCGACAAATTCGGCCTGTAAAATGGCTTCACCACCACTGGCCGTAACACCACCATTGCTGGCATCGAGAAAAGGCCGATAGCTGATGATTTGACTCATTAACTCATCGACCAGAACTTCTTTTCCGCCATCAAGATCCCAAGTGTCACGGTTGTGGCAATATTGGCAGCGCATTAAACAGCCCTGCATAAAGGTGATAAACCGTATGCCGGGACCATCTACTGTGCCAAAGGATTCCACCGAGTGGATCCGACCGATAACTGCCATTGTGACTCCTGTTAAAATAAGTGAGGCTGTAGCACAGTGTACTACAGCCTTGACTAATTTAGCTTACAGACCTTTTGTGAATGTACGCGTGATCACATCTTGTTGTTGTTCTGGCGTCAGTGAGTTGAAGCGCACTGCATAGCCAGAAACACGGATGGTCAGCTGTGGATACTTGTCTGGATGCTTAACGGCATCTTCGAGCATCTCGCGGTTCATCACGTTGACGTTCAAGTGTTGGCCACCTTCTTTTTTGTCATTGTGGTCGAAGTATCCGTCCATCAATGCCGCTAAGTTGGTACGGCGAGCATCATCATCTTTACCCAGCGCATTTGGCACGATTGAGAAGGTATAAGAAATACCGTCTTGAGCGTGGGCAAATGGGAGTTTTGCCACTGAGGTTAAAGAAGCGATTGCACCTTTTTCATCACGGCCATGCATAGGGTTTGCACCCGGTGCAAATGGCGCACCTGAACGACGACCATCGGGTGTGTTACCGGTTTTCTTACCATAAACCACGTTTGAGGTGATGGTCAGAATTGACTGCGTTGGGATCGCATTGCGATACATTTTACGGTCACGAATTTTCGCCATAAAACGTTCAACTAAGTCACAGGCGATATCATCTACACGTGGGTCGTTGTTACCAAATTTTGGATAGTCACCGCTGATATCGAAATCAACGGCTATGCCGTTTTCATCACGCACTGGTTTTACTGTGGCGTATTTGATGGCAGACAGTGAGTCGGCTGCGATAGATAAACCCGCAATACCACAAGCCATAGTGCGACGTACGTCTCTGTCGTGCAGCGCCATAAGCGCGGCTTCGTAAGAGTACTTATCGTGCATGTAGTGGATTGAGTTCAGTGCAGTGACATATTGAGTCGCTAACCAATCCATTAAACCGTCTAAGCGATTCATCACATCATCAAAGTGGAGCACTTCGTCTGTGATCATGTCTGCTTTAGGGGCAATTTGGATTTTCAGTTTTTCGTCTACGCCGCCGTTAATCGCATACAGCATGGTTTTCGCTAAGTTAGCGCGAGCACCGAAGAACTGCATGTGTTTACCCACAACCATAGGGCTCACACAACAGGCGATTGCATAGTCGTCTGATTGGAAATCTGGACGCATTAAGTCATCGTTTTCGTATTGGATTGAGCTAGTGTCGATAGACACTTTGGCGCAATATTTTTTGAAACCGATTGGCAGTTTATCTGACCATAATACCGTGATGTTTGGCTCTGGACTTGGACCCATAGTGTAAAGGGTGTTCAAGAAACGGAAGCTTGATTTCGTCACTAACGTACGGCCATCTAAGCCCATACCGCCGATTGACTCCGTCGCCCAAATTGGGTCGCCTGAGAACAATTCGTCGTATTCAGGGGTACGTAGGAAACGCACCATACGCAATTTCATCACGAAATGGTCAACCATTTCCTGAGCTTGTTGCTCAGTTAAGGTGCCATTTTTCAGATCTCGTTCAATATAGATGTCGAGGAATGAAGAGGTACGACCTAATGACATGGCAGCGCCGTTTTGGCTCTTCACTGCAGCTAAATAGCCGAAGTAAGTCCATTGGACCGCTTCTTGTGCATTGGTCGCTGGACGAGAAATATCGAAGCCATACTTGGCAGCCATTTTCTTCATTTGGCCTAATGCACGGTGTTGCTCGGCAATTTCTTCACGTAATTGGATAACGTTAGATAACTCTTCACCCGCTTCGAACTGCGCTTGCAGTGAGCTAAATTGGGCAAACTTATCTTTCATCAGGTAATCGATACCGTAAAGTGCCACACGGCGATAGTCACCAATGATACGGCCACGGCCATAAGCATCGGGTAAGCCCGTTAAAATACCTGATTTACGACAGGCCATAATTTCGGGGGTGTAAACATCGAACACACCTTGGTTATGGGTTTTGCGCAGTTCTGAATAAACGTATTTAACATCTTCATCCAGTACACGATCGTAGGCGGCGCATGAGCTTTCCACCATACGAATACCACCGTTAGGCAACATAGCGCGTTTTAGCGGCGCGTCTGTTTGTAAGCCAACGATAGTTTCTAATTCTTTGTTGATATAGCCAGCGTCGTGGGAAGTGATGGTTGAAACCATCTTAGTGTCGAAATCAACAGGCGCGTGGGTACGGTTTTCCTGTTTGATGCCTTCCATGACTTTATCCCACAATTTTGTGGTCGCTTCGGTGGCACCGGCGAGGAAGGACTCGTCGCCTTCAAAAGGCGCGTAGTTTTGTTGGATAAAGTCACGTACATTGACTTCAGATTTCCAATCGCCAGGAGTAAAGCCTTCCCATGCGTTGGCAAACAGTTCAGTTTTGTCGGTCATCGTACTAATACCTTCTGGTTGAGATAAAAGGTTATTGGCGATCAGCGTTAAGCGTTAAGCAATGCTGAGTATAAGCCAATAGCTAATTCCTGAAATAAAGCTCCCTTCATGATGACGCCCTATGATGGGAACTGGATTTTGAAGCGCTCGTCACTCCAAAAGTCTGTCTATTGATACCCGATAAGATGACAAATATTCGCTTACTTTGATTATCGGCTACTGATAAATCTTTATAATTGGTAAGACCAATTGTCCATGAGCATATTAACATAGGTCTGTCGCTATCGCATCTTAAACGGCTTGGTTTATGCTCTGTTAATCCCAAATTTGCTAGCTAGGTAGCATTTTTTTACCACAATAGGGAATACGGCACGCTTTTTAACTTGGTGTGACATCTGAACCCCATTATCTCTTAAATCAGCCTGCCTATATTGTTACCATTTACTGTCCACCTTTAGCGAGGATAAATCTATCCTCGTATAGGCTGATTTTGATTGGTGGGAGTCACGGCTCGATAATGGGAGCTGTCACAGTAGGCGCAGTGGTTATGATATTAAAAATAAGTTTGATGTTAGCTATTTGTATTAATTTATTTTTCTTTGCTAACTTAGTGTCGATTTAGGATACGGCATGTCATAACGCCATCAAATAAAGCATGCAATGCTTAAATCATTCAGGAAGGGTTAAAGAGTGGCTAAATACAGTAGTTGGCTATGATGCAGGCAACTTGTTACTTGCTGTTGGACTAAACTGTAAATGCTAAAGTATGGGTTCAATTTAATGAATACTGAGATACACGCGTCAAGCTATTGGTCATTTAATGTGTCATTGCTGAGGTTAACTTGAATCTATAGCGCATTAATTTAAGCGTTAGTTCGCTAAATATGAGATGGAAACGTGCAGAATATGCATCGTATACCATCTTAATTAAGCCACATTCACGCGATGAAAATTGTGTCACCATGGTAAGACCAATTAACCTTTTGTGTTTTTGGCTTCAAAGTTTTCACATTTTGGGTGTGAATAGCATCACGCTTTAGCAATATCTGCTTCACAGCATAAGCGCGTTGTATGATACAAAGCGAGACTTTAGTGAATCATCATTTAAGCAAATCATTATCTCGGTTTTGATTCGTATTATCTGCGCAATGGCGCTGCTGGAGATACCTATGCTACGCGTTCAAGTTTGTTTATCTGAAGTTGGAGTTATGCAATGAAAAGCCCAAATCCATCGTCATCAGTTCCAACTGTGACAAACAGCGCACATGAAGCGCCACAGGTTTCAGCTCATTTTAGTTGTTACAATCAGGCTGAAATTTACGGGACAAGCAAAGTGGTTAAAGCACCTTGGCAGTCCTTTGGCTTAGCCGTGTTTGCTGGCGCATTTATCGCTTTAGCCTTTGTTTTTTATTTAACCGTAACCACTGGCGCAGGCGATGCGTCTTGGGGTTTAGTTCGTTTCGTTGGCGGAATAGCCTTTAGTTTAGGTTTAATTTTAGTGGTTGTTTGCGGTGGAGAACTGTTCACCAGTTCTGTGCTCAGTACCGTCGCCTGGGCACAAAAACAGGTCACTGGCGCTGAATTACTCAAATGTTGGTGCCGCGTGTATGCCGGCAATTTTGTCGGAGCCATGTTGATGGTTTGCTTGATCACTGCCGCAGGTATGTATGAGCTCGATGGTGGTAATTGGGGATTAAATGCACTTAAAGTGGCACAGCACAAACTGCACCATACTTGGGTCCAAGCTTTTAGTTTAGGCATTTTATGTAACATGTTGGTGTGTTTAGGTGTGTGGATGACCTTTGCCAGCCGTGATGTGCTGACGAAATCGTTACTGTTAATTTTACCTGTGGCTATGTTCGTCAGTAGTGGCTTTGAACACAGTATCGCTAACCTGTTTATGGTGCCTATGGGCATGATGATCCAATCAATCGCCAGCCCAGAGTTCTTCGTGTCTTTAGGGGTTACTCAAGCACAATTTGCCGATTTAACCGTGGCAAACTTTATATTCAATAATTTAATACCTGTAACCTTAGGCAATATTGTCGGTGGCGGTGTGATTGTTGGTTTAGGTTATTGGTGGATAGAGCAGGGTAAAGTCACCTTGGCTGAATCACACAAAGCTCATCATGAACACTTTTCTGCACCACATTCACATACTGAAAAAACTCAGCATCAGAGTGAGATTAAGCTGACTAAACATTCTTAAAACGTCTTTAATTATCAGTCTGAAGTGAAAGTGCCCAGCAGGTAGCTGGGCACTTTTTTATGTCGGTTTACTATGATATGTAAATAATGAAGTAAATAATGAAGTAAATAATGAAGTAAATAAAAACGGCATCCGAAGATGCCGTTTTTTGATTAGGTT
Source organism: Shewanella sp. SM69 (assembly GCF_025653985.1). Classification (NCBI taxonomy): domain Bacteria; kingdom Pseudomonadati; phylum Pseudomonadota; class Gammaproteobacteria; order Alteromonadales; family Shewanellaceae; genus Shewanella; species Shewanella sp. SM69. The sequence goes on along the minus strand of NZ_JAKKRV010000007.1, from coordinate 33,540 downwards.
CGAACTAATAAATGCGAGATTAGAATTTAACTTCGCCTTCGATAAACCATTCACGACCACGCGCATCATATGATGAGCGGTTATAGTGTGGCCAGGCTGTATCTGTTGGATCAAAGTTTGGTCCAGCATTAAATAAGTTCATTACACCGCCAGTCACTTTAATTGCGTCTGTGATGTTATAAGCCGATGTTAAGTTCCACTTCGTTTGTGATGCAATTTCGTTTGCACTTTCATCGAATGCCAAACCTTTATCTAATGCAGCTTTTTTAAACGATTTATATCCAACACCATGCATTCTTGCTGTGTGGTAAGCACCTAAAGTTGTTTCAAAATCGTTTATATACCAACCTAAAATGATATTGGCTTTATATTGCGGTAAACCACCATCATCGATGTCATCATCAATTGCTGCTGTAGGATCTGTTTGTCCTTCAGAAAGAAGAATATAAGTACCATTAAAGTTTAGTTTTAACTCACCAAAGTCAGCGACATCCCATCCGTAACCAGTGGTTAAGTCAATACCACGAACTTTCTGATAAGCAAGGTTTTGTGCGACGGTATTAATGTGAGTAATAGTACCTAATGCGTCACGGGTGATCATGTTTGCATAAGTTTCATATTCACGAGCAGCTTTGCTTGCAGAGATGTCACTTACCATGTCATCCAGTTTCCACTCCCAAATATCGAGTGAAGCATTTAAGCTATCGCCACCATATACAGCACCTATGTTGGCCGTATAGCCTGTTTCAGCGCTAAGATCTTTGTTAGCACCAGTAGTGATATCAATATTGAGTTCATTACAGATTTTGTTCAGTGTTGGATCTGGATTTTTCTGAGATGGAGTTCCACCTAGAGCTTGGCACTGTTTAAAATCAATGATATTGCTATATGCTTTAGTTGCATCTCCATATACGCGATGCATATCTGGTGCACGGAACACTTTACTGATAGAGCCACGAACTAATAATTCATCAAGTGGACGATACTCTACGGTTAATTGCGGCGACAAATTTCCACCGAAATCATCATATCGGTCATAACGTAAAGCCGCATCAAGTGTTAAGTCCTCAAGAACTGGAAGCTTTAATTCCATATAGGTTGCCCAGTATGAACGCTCACCAGCACCTGATGAACCACCACGGCTTAGAATATTGCCTTTAACAGATTCTGAGTCAGATTCTGATGAGTAGTCTTGAGTGGTATATTCCGCCCCAAAAGCAAAGTCTGCTGAACCTGCTGGCAGTTCAAATGCTGGACCTGTGATATTTGCTTGAATATTTTTTTGAGTTGATTGAGCTTTTTCAAACGGAGTGTACGCTATACCGCTGACATCATTTGTGCTGATAGGCGCAAGCAGTGATTTACCGTCAGTACCTTGAGCTAGATAATTAAATAATCCACCCACAGTCGCAAAGCCACTATTGAATACATCCACATTAGTACGGCCGTAATTTACGGATGTATCCCAACTATAATCATCAGCGATCACGCCTTCCAAGCCCGCGGTGAAGAAATAGTTACGGGTACTTGTTTCTCCTGCGCGGTTGCCGAATTCGTGCAAACGACGAATATAGTTGTAGTCACCATTTTCGGCATTTTTAAAATCTCCACCAAGACCTGTATTCTTGTCGAATGTTTTTGTCAGTGAATCATCTAAATCAACGCCTAAAGTTACTTTGTCTCCTGCAACATTGACTGTGTAGTTATCGATACCCATAGGTTCGATACGTGTTGTTGATTTTGCTTCTGCAAAATCAAGACGTCCTACAAAGTTCAAATTATCTGCAAGTTCATAGTTAAAGTTCGTTGAACTGATAAAACGGGTGCTTTCTGGTGATAGATCGCGCCACTTTGAGCGATCAAAGCCACATGCGCTACCTGTCCAAAGAAAACCGCCCGCTTCGCATTCACTCGCAGTGAGGACACGTTGGCCTTTTGGTGTCGTTCCACCAGCAGGTTTTTTACCTGTAATGCCAGCCCCATATGAGCTGTATTGTGAATATTTACTATAAGGTACTTTGTCTGTATCTAATCCAAAAACAGCTCTATCAGTTGCATTCAAACGCTCAGTATCAGTAAATTCGATGAAGGTTGAGACGTTACCACGTTCGGAAGATGAACCCAGAGATAGCGCAATTCGATCGCTTCCACCACCGCCTTCAGTAGTATCACCATGTCGATATTTTAATGCGACGCCATCAAAATCTCTTTTTAAAATAATGTTTACTACGCCACCAACAGCATCTGCACCATAAATTGCTGAACCACCAGATTGTAATATCTCAATACGAGCAACAGCTTCCATTGGTAAGTTTGCGGTATCAACAAAGTTGTCTGTACCACCTGCTGGTTTAGGATATTGGTTGAGACGTTTACCGTTAATCAATGTTAGCGTTCTGCTTGCACCCGCATTACGTAAACTGATTGATGACGCAGCTGGTGTAAAACCATGTACTGATTGAGTTGTCATTGCTCCTGTTGTTGAAGTCAGGCTCTGCAATGCATCTTGTACGTTAGTAAAACCTTGTTTTGCCATATCATCAGCACTTAGTACTGTAACTGGGGTTGCGGTTTCCATATCGGTACGCTTAATACGTGAACCTGTTACTTCAATACGTTCAACTTTGGCACCATCTTCAGCTGCATATACTATCGAAGTGGTTAACGCGGCAGTAGCTGCTCCGCTTATTAATGCAAAGCGAACGGCTTTGGCTAATGTAGAATTTGCACGCATTTTATTCTCCCTTAACACATGTTGTATGTTTATTTTTTATTTTTCTTAAATGGTTACTTATGTAAAGAATTAAGCTCTCATTTAATTGAGTTCAGGATATAACCACAAGAAAATAACAAGTGCAACATTGGTCATGCTGGAATTTTGTTTAAAATTTGTTATTTACTCTCTTTTTAAAATGCAGATATAAGTAGGGTGTGTGTGTAATCGGTGGCAGATAAGGTTTTAATCTGAAGGTTTTGTTTTTTATTTGGCTTTTTGTTTTTATTATTGGTTGTTTGTGTTTTTTTATTGTTGCTAATGTTTTGTTTTATTGTGTTTTAATTTTGTTGTTTTCAATAATAGTTTGAAACTATTTTATGTGAAAAAGTAAAAATTAATAACGATATGGTTTGTCATTCCATATATTTTAGATTGGATGATTGAGGAGTGTTATCAATAAGGGGTTTTATGCGGTTTAATTTTGTATGGTGATATTTTTACACCGCGTCAGTAAGCTAGAAGTAAAATTATGGAATGAAATGTTGTAAAGAATAAAAACTAATCAAATGCTATTTCTGATTATTTAATTTTGACTGTTTAAATATAAAAGCGAAGTGAATATCTATTCGCTTCGCTTTCGGTTTATTGTTTAGTTTTTTGAGTGAACAATTCATTTGTATGGTTAATTATTTTTACAAAAAGCTGTTCTGTTTATTTGCTATTTAGAACTGATTTGTGCTCTACCACGTTAAATTGCAGTGGAAAGTAGTGTCCTAAATAACGTAGGGCGACATAGGCAACCACTAAGGTGGCGATTACCAGTTCGAATTCTGCTAAGTATTTTATCCATATCGCTAACTCACCCATGTTATTGAACTGCGTTAACCAAGCAGCGGTTTTAAAGAGGGCGGTTGCACCGATCACCATAGGGAAGGTAAAGGCTGCGTAGCCTGGGCTAAAGGGCAGTTTTAGTAGGTGAAAGAAGGCCAAGTAGATGATGCTGGTCATCAGAATGGCGATGCTCAGTAGTAAGGCGACTAAGGGAATCGACGCCTGCTCGCAAACGGTCAGATAACCTGCAAGTGATAAACTGGCGGGCGCCGCGAGAATGGCAATGGTTGGTTTAGCGGCATCGGGTATCGCCTGACAGAAAATGAGGCGATAGAGCATCAAAGGCAGCATGATTAAGTAGGCTGACATCCCAAAAACCAAAATGGCATTTGCTAACCATTGGTAGTCAGACACAGGGAAAGACACTGCCGCGACGATAATGCCAATCGGTGGTACGAACCAGCTCGGAACCATGTGCTCGAGTTTAAAATCAATGGCGCGATAATAGATAAACGCGCTTAGGAAGATCACATGGATACCAATGGCGACTAGCCACAGAGTTAAGCCTGCATGGGGGAAATAATCGCCGAGTGATTTAGACACCACCATCAAGCCCATGGCGAAGGTGGGGATCACACTACCAATCACAGGGTGACTTAGCTCGTCCTTTAAAATATTAGGATGAAGCATGAATTTACCCATGAGCAATAACAGTAACACAGAGGCTATGATGGCACCTGTGAGTTGTCCTGCGCCATTAAGTGAAGGTGTCATGTTCTCCCATGTCCAACCTAAGCTGGCAATTGCCAGTGCCAACCCAGCCATAGGGCTGGGAAGTTTAGCTGCGTGGGATGTCCAGCGTTTGCGTTTTGAAGTCATTTTGAATACCTCTCAATACTGACAATGCTTAACATCGCTTTTTTGGGGCGCTGTTTTGATGTATTTAGTGTACTGCGGGTATCAATGATAAATAAATTTGATTAATTTTATTCATTGCATAAGTTTTGTTTACTTTGATGTTGCTATTAAACTTAAGGTTTGAGTTTACAACGTAGTAGCGTGTGCCCTAGGCCAAGATTGTCTGTGTCTTCATCCACATACAGTCCCGCTTGGTGAAGCAGGGCCAATAAATCCTTAGAGTGATACATGCGGCTATTGCCATTGGCCATGGCGCTGAAATAGAGGCTAGTGGCATTTACGCAATAGGCGGAGGCGGCCGATGGCTGTCTATCCCAAAAGGTTTCGACGATAAAGAGTTGGCTGCTTGATGTCATTGCCTTTGCCGTGCGTTGTAAAATGCTCAGGATTTGGATTTTTGAGAAGCAATCCAGAAATTGACTCATCCAGTAAGTATCGGCGCCTTCGACAAAGGGTAGTGAGTCGTCCAGCAGATCGGTGGCAAAGGTATGCACGCGTGCTGCAAAACCTCGTGCGAGTGCATTTTGTGTGGCTACCTCTAGTTGACCCGGAAAATCCATAATCGTAACTTCAACGTTTGCGTCATAATCACAGCAGCTCAGTGCCCATTTTCCGGTATTGCCGCCTATATCCACTAAATGGATTGGCTTATGGGCAAACACTAATGGTAGAAGCTGTGGAAAGGCATGATCCGAATAGTAATGATCGAAGGCAAACCAGCTCTGTTTCGCTTTGGGTGGTAGATCTTTTAAGGCGGGATAGATGGTATTCCAGTCACCGAACACCTTAAGTCCTGCGGCCTTGCCTTCGAGTAGCGCGGTATCAAGGTTAAAAAGGCCTTGATAGCAAACATCCTGCACAAAGTTAAGGTTGATGGCTGCCATGTCGTCATGGAGTAAAAAGTGCCCAGTTTTGTCGAGCACATAGCCATTTTCATGTTGCCAAACGAGACCCATACTGAGCCCCATATCCAACAATACCCCCAAGGCATATTCACTCAGTGGGGTGGATTGGCTTAACTCGGCCGCAGTGATCCCATGTTCGGCCGCTTTATCTATTTGGGCTAGCACATCGAATTTGAGTAGGCAGTGGGCGACTTGGAAACTAATGGGGCCAAAGGCAATTTTTTGAGCTTCAAACTTTGCATTGAAGGCGCTGATGTTACTTGGTGTTCGGTAAAAAGACATAAAAAGGAATGAATTGGCGAGCGGGTCCGTTCTTTATAACCAAGTTAGCCGTGAAAGCCAGTTGAGATACAAAGAACTATGAGCTGTATCCAAACTTGAGCAGTAACTTGTTTATGCTCTGTAATCGAGATCTAAATAATGGAATGCCATAAATAAAAATACCCAGCCAAAGCTGGGTATTTTAAGGACGATAAAACGTCGTTTATTGAACGTTTTCTTCGTCGCCGAATTGGCCTTGGAACAAGACTGAAGATAGGTAACGCTCGGCAGCCGATGGCAAAATCACCACAATGGTTTTGCCTGCAAACTCTGGCAACTCAGCGATGCGGTTGGCGGCGACAACGGCGGCACCCGATGAAATACCCACTAAAATGCCTTCTTCTTGCATTAAGCGGCGGGCCATGTCGATGGCTTCATCGTTAGTAACAGCTTCAACACGGTCAATCAATTCTAAATCTAAGTTACCTGGGATAAAGCCAGCACCAATACCTTGGATTTTATGCGGCCCTGGTTGCACAGGTAAACCCGCTAAGGTTTGAGCTATAACAGGAGAATCTGCTGGCTCAACCGCAACTGAGGTGATGGTTTTACCGGCCACTTTTTTCAAGTAACGGCTTACCCCAGTAATTGTACCGCCAGTACCTACACCGGCAACAAACACATCCACTTCACCATCGGTATCATTCCAGATTTCTGGACCTGTGGTTTTTTCATGGATTTCTGGGTTAGCAGGGTTATTAAACTGCTGCAATAAAATGTATTTTTCAGGAGCCGATTGGCGAATTTCTTCCGCTTTATCAATGGCACCTTTCATGCCTTTCGCGCCTTCAGTCAGCACGAGAGTTGCGCCTAGGGCTTTGAGTAGCTTACGACGCTCTAAACTCATGGTATTTGGCATGGTCAGGGTCAGTTTATAGCCACGGGCTGCGGCAACATACGCTAATGCAATACCTGTGTTGCCTGATGTCGGCTCAATCAGCTCGTGATTTTTTGTTAATAGACCTTTCTTCTCGGCATCCCAAATCATATTGGCACCGATACGGCATTTAACACTGAAACTTGGGTTACGGGCTTCGACTTTGGCCAGCACTTTACCTTGGCTAACACGGTTTAAACGTACTAGTGGTGTATTACCAATAGTATATGAATTATCTTCGAAAATTTTGCTCATGGATTGCTTGCTCCTATGTTGGCACTACTGAATCATAATCTGCTGTGGCGCTTTTAGAAGTGATTGTTTGTTCTTCTTTATTCGATTTGGTTATTAAAGGGTGTGCTGTTATTCGCAAACCCTGATTGGCAGCCAGTTTAACTGTGTTAACCTCTTGCTAACATAAAAAAGATTGTGGCATTAACAGGGATAACTTCTTGATGTCTCAATCGTAAAACTAGCCTATCACTCGTATCGGACAAGCGCAAAGATGAAGCAGCAACAAATGGATCTGGGTAAAGATCCAAAAACGATGGTAACGCCAAAGGCATTTACCATTGCAGCAGCCGTGTTATATACCCCATTGGCGACACCGTTGAAGCGGATGTTAGCCATACTGATTGATGGTTTGCTGATCACTGTGTTAGCTGAACAGATGGATTGGATGTTTGTCTTGCTGGTGGTCAGTATTATCTGGATTGAAAAGCGCAGTCGTAAGTTTGGTCGTTTATTAAAGTGGGGACTTTATGCCCTGATGTTGGTTTTTATGTTGCTGACAACCGCCAATAATCTGTTTGATTTTAATGGAACAGACGTTAAAAGCAGTGAGGGAGTAGAGCAACAATTGGCATTAGGTGAACAAATCATTACGTCACTACCAGCATTGATGTCGTTGAGCCAGTGCAATAATTATGCTTGTGGTAAAACTCAAGTTCAATCCCTACATGAAGCGATAAAAAGCGCTTCAGTATCAAAGGGCATGACAGAAAATGATCAACGTGAAATGGTGCTAGAAACCATAGCCAACAGTAGTTTGCCTGCCGTAGACAGTGAAAAGTTACAGGCGGAGGTGCTTAATGGCAGCCTATGGCCTGTTATTACACTTCCTGTTGAGTTGGCGACAACAGATTCTCCGCCTGAGCCACTTCAGCCTATTCAAGCTATTTCGCCGGATGTACAGCTGCAAAGTGCGGCTGATGCAGTGAATGTGAGCTCTTCGCAATATTCTCGCCTCAGAACCGTTGATGAAGCTACAACCCATAGTGTTGTCGCTTGGGTGAAAGGCTTTCTGAGTGATATGGGGTTGGGTTTTGGTTGGGCAGCGTTTTACTTTACCGTCTTTACTGCACGATTTGATGGTCAAACCTTAGGTAAGAAGATGTTGGGCATTAGGGTGATCCAGCTCGATGGTGCCAACATCAGTTTATGGGCCGCGTTTGGCCGTTATGGTGGCTATGCCGCAGGCTTTACTACTGGCTTACTTGGCTTTATGCAAATATTTTGGGATGCCAATCGGCAGGGGATCCAAGATAAAATATCTTCAACAGTCGTGATAGACTTAGTGCAAATGCATAAAAAGCAACGATTAGAGCAACAAGCGCAGGGGCAAAATGAGTTAGCACCTGTGCTTACGAGTGATGATGCATCCTCTGCTCACCTTACAACCAGTACCCGTTTGGAGCATTTATGAAACAGGTCGTCATTTCGGGGAGTGGCCTATTTACGCCGCCCCACAGTATTTCCAATGAAGCCTTAGTTGAGAGCTTCAATGCTTATGTGGATATTTTTAATCTTGAAAATGCAGGCTTAATTGAGCAAGGCCATGTTGCGGCTTTGTCCTATTCATCGAGCGAGTTTATTGAAAAAGCCTCAGGTATCAAGCACAGATATGTGATGGTGAAAGAGGGCATTCTGGATCCCGAAGTCATGATGCCGCTAATTCCTGAGCGCAGCAGTGACGAATTATCTATGCAGGCTGAGATTGGCCTTGAAGCTGCCTTGATGGCACTAAAGAATGCCAATCTCAAAGCTGAGCAAATTGACTTAGTGATTGTTGCCTGCGCTTATACTCAGCGTGCGTATCCTGCTATGGCAATTGAAATTCAACGTGCACTGGGTACGCGGGGTTATGGTTACGACATGCAGGTAGCGTGTTCATCGGCGACGTTTGCAATTGTCGCCGCGGCTAATGCCATTGCTACGGGTTCTGCCTCAAGAGTGCTAGTGATCAACCCTGAAATTTGCTCGGCACAGGTGAATTATCGCGACCGTGACAGCCATTTTATCTTCGGTGATGTGGCGACGGCTCTGGTACTGGAAGAACAAAGCTTAGCCCAGTCTGACCATGTGTTTAAGATCATCTCAAGCCGCTGTTTTACCGATTACTCGAACAATATTCGCAGTAATTTCGGTTTCTTGAACCGCTGCGATCCGAGTGCGGCCCATCAAGCCGATAAGTTATTCCACCAACAAGGGCGCAAGGTATTTAAAGAGCTGTTGCCGATGATTTACCAACATTTGGATGAACATCTGGCCGAACAAGCGTTAACGCCACAGTCCTTCAAACGTTTGTGGTTACATCAAGCGAACATCAACATGAATCAGTTTGTGGTGAGAAAGTTGCTTGGGGATGATGTGTCAGCGGAACAAGCGCCCGTGGTACTAGATGAATACGCCAATACGGCTTCCGCGGGTTCTGTTATTGCATTTCACAAGTTTTCCGGTGACTTTAAGACTGGCGATTTAGGTTTATTGAGTTCGTTTGGCGCAGGATATTCTATTGGCAGTGTTATTCTGCAGAAGGTCTAAGATTCTCACCGCCATAATAAAAAGCCCACATCGAGGAAGATGTGGGCTTTTTATGTCAGTTGTTTGCCTAAGTTGCTTTCTGTTTAAGGCAATGATTGTTTATAGCAGCCATGCGTAACTTAACTTCATAAAGTAGGTTTTCTCGTCCCGCGTCAGGCGGCTTAACTCATCATTAGCCTGCAAACTATCAGAGTATCCAAGGTAGAACACACTCTGCGGATTGAGTTTATAACCGTAGAGGAGTTCATTACCTAAATGCGCTTCCTCACTCTGAGGCGCCGAATATAAATACTGCGCCACATTGCGATTTATCCGGGTGTAAATGCTAGAAAGGCGAATAAAACTGTGTAGACTGAATTGCCAGTTGAGGCGTACATCGCTCAGATTAGCGGTAAAAAGCGCACCTTGTTCCACATCCATTTGCTGATAAAGATGGGAGATATCGATAGAAAGTCCATTAGCAATTTTCCAATTGATATTCGGGTTCATTTGCGTTTTAGTGCCCAGCCTATCATTGATAAAATCAATTTCATCGCCGTAGTACATTTCAAGCTCCATACTCAGGGGCGATAACGGGGTTACTGCGCCATAAAACCACACTTGGGTTTCATCATATAGTTGACTATTTCCGGCGATAGTGAGCTGTGAAGCATTGCGGCGAGGGCCCACACGTTCACGGGTTTCTACACCAAAGGTGATTTCGCTTTGTAATGCGCCGAGGATTTCGATGTAGGCTTCATACTCTTCTTCAAGTCGTTCGCCTGCTTGGTTATGAGTGATATCCCAATCTCCCGCTAATTCCACCTTGTTAAAGGTGCCCGTAGGATACCAAATCAAACCCGCACCAGCCTCAAAGGTGCGGTAATCGATTTTTTCGACAAAGCCTAAATCGGCACGAAAATCGGGATCAACTGCGTTGTATTCACTGTAAGCAAACCAATTTCGCTCTTCGTGTTTAAAGGTTAACTGATATAAATTGCCGCCAAAGCGGCTATCAGATTGGCTACGTAATACTTGTTCGTTGAGTTGGCAGTGACCGAGTTCGCAATCAAGCTGAGATTGGCCACAGGGCAAACCATTACTAGGGTCATTTTCAGTATCAGTACAAAATTGACGATAGACTCCCGTGGGGTACTGAGTATCCGATTGGGCCACTTGCGCAGTGAAACTGTCCTGTGGTGTTGGTTGATATTTCGCATCCAGACTAATGACATAGTTGTGGTAATCGGGTTGGCTGTTGATCTCATAGTGCGGGTTATTTGCTGTACCATTGTGAGTGTTGTCACTGCTTGTTTTCGCGGTAAGTAATCCGCCGATGGAGAAGGTTTTGCTCATGTCGAAACGATAACGTCCCGCAAGGTTCAAACTTTCTTGATCAAGCGAGGCAACCTCTGAGCTTAAATTTCCCGGTACCAAAAACGTGGTTTGGCTATCGTTACTCGCTAGCAGAGCTAAGGTGTGATCATCGCTCTTACTTGTCAGTTTGATACCATAGTCTGGTGCAACAATATTGCGGGTGTGCAGCAGATTAACCTGTGTGTCGAAATAGTCTTTATTATCCAAAAAGAACGGCCGTTTCTCATCATAGAACAAGGAGAAAGTGCTGTTCACATCGAGCTGGCCTGCATCGGATTCCACTTGGGAAAAATCGGGATTAATGGTGGCATTGAGTAAGGTGCTGGAATTAATGCCCCAGCGTAAGTCTACACCTGGTTCGAGATTGTTATCAGCTTCCCAGCCATCCGCCTGTTTATGTTCGTTACGGTTGGCGATAAAAGTCGGGGTGATTTGTACATCCTGTCCTTGTTCTGCCCCCGCCAAGCCAGAAGCCACACCTAACTGACAAAGTTGACAACTCGTATTGCGGTCAATCTTATGGGTCGATAGGCGATGTTTTTCATTGCGTGGATAATAACGAATTAACTCAAAGCCCCATTCTTGCAGGCTTTTCTTGTCGTCAAAGTTGAACAGTCTCAGTGGTAATTCGACTTCGACCTGATAGCCATCGGCGGTGATCTTGCCTGCAGATTTCCAAATACCATCCCATGCTTCGCTTTCTTCACCCGTTAGTTCGTTTTCAATTGAGTCTAATTGCACGCCAAGGGGATTAATAAAAAATTGGTATGCTAAACGGGCATTATTAAAAGTATCGAGTTTAATTCCGACTAAATCATCACTCCACAGCTTGTCTCTGTCCTTGAGTGTGGCGCGAATGAGTTTGGGATTAATATCTTTGGCAGTAAATGCCACAAAAAGACTGGTTTTAGTCGCATAGACTCGCGCCTCGGTTTTCACTAATGCGGCAATGTTTTCCCCTGGTTGGGTTTCGTATTTGAGCTCTATGACTGCGGCTTGTTGCCAAATGGCATCGTCCAACTCACCGTCGATATTGGCAGCACTGTTAAGTGTTGGAATGGCTAACTGAAATTGGCTGGCATAGCCAGCAAGACAAGTTACAGGTAGAAAAGCAAGACTAGATAAGATGATGGCTAAGATTGATTTCAACAAAAAAGACTCAAATAACACATTCGTGGCGCGCATTTTGCCAGAAAACGTGAAGTTAACAATAGCGAGTAATTGTTACAAGGTTTGCGTTGATTTTAACGAGGCGAAACATGATTGGATTATTGGGGCTAAAAAAATTGGGGAGCAGTGCTGAGTCATGACTCAGCACTGCTGGTGTTACTACTCGGGTGCGATGGCATGGTTACGATACGCATCACGATACTTATCGACCCACATGGCCGTCGCGCCACAAATCGCCACTGGCATGACGATAAAGTTGACTATGGGGATCATCGAAAATAGCGTCACAGTGGCGCCAAAGCTAAAACTGGTGCCACGGGTTTGATTCAAGGCAAAGCGCATATCTTTAAAACTGACCTTGTGGTTATCGAAGGGATAATCGCAGTACTGAATCGCCATCATCCAAGCGCTGAACAGAAACCATAAAATCGGCGCCAGCGTCTGGCCTACCATAGGCACTAAAAACAATAACAAAAATACCAGTGCACGGGGCAGATAGTATTTGAGTTTGATCCACTCACGCCCAAGGATACGCGGTAAGTCTTTGATTAAATCAATACCAGAACCGGTATTCAACTGCTTACCAGTTAACTGCTGCTCGACTTTTTCAGCCAACAGGCCATTAAAGGGGGCGGCGAGCCAGTTCATGACGGAGCTAAATACAAAAGCAAGCATCACCAGCATAGTGGTGACGGCGAGGGGCCAAAGCAAAAAGTTTAGCCAGCTTAAATATTCAGGGAGCTGGGCATTCATCCAAGTGAATAGCGTATCTAACTGGCCTATGGCTACATAAATGACGCCAGCAAACAGCAGTAGGTTAATCATTAGCGGAATAAATACGAAAGTGCGCAGGCCTTTACGTGTGATTAAACCAAAGCCATCGAGAAAATAATTAACGCCACTTTTGGCTGGGAAGGGCAAGGTTTTTTTCTGTGTCATATCGTTTTTCCAAAAAGTTAAGCGACAGCTATATGCGATTGTGATCAACTCATGGACAGATGACAAGCTAAAAGCCGCATGAATTCAATAAAAAGCGTTACAAAATGCTGCCTGCTTTGTTAAAGTTGCCAGCAGAATGCATTTGCACCGCTCGGCTCATTTTCGGGCCAGACTTCAGAGACGCGCTAACTGGCACCATGAGATTAAAACAGATAAAACTTGCCGGCTTTAAGTCGTTTGTCGATCCCACGAAAATTCCTTTTTTACAGGCATTAACCGCCATTATTGGCCCAAATGGCTGCGGTAAATCGAACGTGATCGATGCCGTGCGTTGGGTGCTCGGTGAAAGCTCGGCGAAGCACCTACGCGGTGATTCTATGGCTGATGTGATATTTAACGGTTCAAGCGCGCGAAAACCTGTGTCTGTGGCGGGTGTTGAACTTATTTTTGAAAACAAAGAGGGCCGTCTTGCTGGTCAGTATGCCAGTTATGAAGAAATCGCCGTTAAGCGTCAAGTGAGCCGCGACGGTGAGTCTTGGTATTTTCTCAATGGTCAAAAGTGTCGTCGTAAAGACATTACCGACTTGTTTATGGGCACAGGTCTTGGCCCGCGCAGTTATGCCATTATCGAGCAAGGCACTATTTCCCGCCTGATTGAATCTAAACCCCAAGACTTGCGTACCTTTATTGAGGAAGCCGCTGGGATTTCCCGCTATAAAGAGCGTCGGCGCGAAACTGAAAACCGTATTCGCCATACCCGCGAAAACCTCGAGCGTTTGGGCGATATTCGCAGTGAACTCGGTAAGCAGTTAGATAAACTCGCGCAGCAGGCTAAAGCCGCTAAACAATATCGTGAGCTTAAACAGGCCGAGCGTAAGACCCATGCTGAACTCCTTGTGATGCGCTATCAAGAGTTGCAAGCTCAGATGGCGAGTCTATCTGAGCAGATAAGTGCTATTGAAGTACAGCAAGCGTCGGCGCAGTCACTCGCGCAAACCGATGAATTACAGACCACTGAATTGCAAGTGCAACTCGCGCAATTGGCGGAGCAAGAGCAGCGAGCCGTTGAAGCCTATTATCTGACTGGTACTGAAATCGCTAAGTTAGAGCAACAGCTACAGAATCAAAAGCAGCGCGACGCCCAGCTCGAAACCCAGTTGGCGCAAGTCAAAGAGCAGATCCAACAAAACACCGATAAGCTTAACGGCTATAAAGCGAGTCTTAGCGCGTTAGAGCTTGAACTTGCCAAACTTGGGCCACAGCATGATGAGCAACAAGAGCTCATGGATGAGCTGCAATCCCAATGGGAAATGAGCATTGAACGCAGTCAGCAGCAGGCCGAAGTGGCGCGCCAACAGGCAGCGGATGTTTCTCAGCATAAGTTACAGCTTGAACTGCGTCGCAGCCAGTTAGCGCATCAGCAGCAATTACTGCAACACAAACAGCAGCAAAGTCGTGAGCAGCAGGCGCAACTTTCGGCGTTAATGGACGGTGATCTCGCATCGAGTATTACACCATTGCAGCAAGATATTGAGTCTTTGGATGATGCGCTCACACTGCAAAATGAAATTAATCATCAGCAAGAACAAAGTGTAAGTGCAAGTACGCAAGCCTTAGATGAAGCCCGCCATAGCGCTGAGCAAATTCAGCAGCAATTAACTGCGACTAAAGCGCGCCATGAGCTGGTTGAACAGTGGTTGAGTAAGCAAGAACAGCAGAGTGATAAACCGCAGTTATGGCAGAGTTTAACCGTTGAAAATGGTTGGGAAACTGCGGCGGAACTCGCCCTTAATGGCTTGTTGACCTTGCCCGTTGGCGTCACTGAAACTGAAATGGGGTTTCAAGCCTTAGCGTCACAATCAAGCCAAAGTGAATTTTTACAGGCTAAGGTGAATCTCGCCCCTTGGTTAGCGGGGCTTAAGTGGGCAAAGGATATCCATGCAGCGAAAGAACTGCTGCCACAGCTAACATCCGATCAACGGATTGTCACTGCCGACGGTTATCTACTGGGACAAGGTTTTTTAATCACGAAAACAGAGGGCGCCCAGTCACTGGTGCAACTCAGTAAAGAGCAAGCTCAGTTAGCGCAAAATATCCTCGATTTGCAACAATCCCTGCAGATTCGGCAAGACAAGATGACAGATCTTGCGGCTATTTTGCAGCAACAAAGACTGCAACTGACTGATGGCGCACAAAAATTGCATCAATTGCAGTTAGACAAAGCGACTAAGTCGATGCAGCTTAGTGGTTTAATCGAGCAAGTGAAGGCGCGCGTCGAACAGCAAAGTAAACTCGACGCGGCTTTAAGTACGAGTTTGATTGATATTGAACGCTTAAGCGAGCAATGCGAATTATTAGCAGAACAAGAAATGGAGCTCGATGAGACGCTGCAGGCTAGTGAAGATATTCAGCGGCAACTCATCCAAGACACACAGGCCGATAGTGTGCGCCATCAAGCATTAAAAGGGCGTATTACTGAGGTAGAACGTCAATTATCAGCCACTGCGACGGGTTTGCAAGCCGTGACTATGCGCATGGCCGTGAGCACGGAGCAAATTGAATTACAGCAAGTGCGTGTCAATGAACTCATCCACTCCCGCGAGTCTGTGTTAACAGAACTTGCCAAAGTTGCCCAATTGAGTGGGGTGCAAAATAGTGTGCAACTGACTGAGCAGTTAACGCAGTTACTAAAGCAACAACATGAGCAACAACAGGGCTTAAAAGAGGTTCGTCAGCAGCAAAGTGTGCTCACAGACACATTAAACCGTATAGGAATAAAGCAAAAACAAGAGCTTGGTAAGCTTGAGGACTTGACTCAAAGCCTGAGCACGTTAAAGTTACGTCGTGAAGGAATAAAAGGCCAAGCGAATAGTCAGCTGGAAGCCTTACAGGAACAGCAAATCATTCTGTCTGAAATCCTTGGAAACTTGCCCGCAGAGGGGATGCCAGACAAGTGGCAGAGTGATTTAGATCAAATACGGCAGAAAATTGTTCGTTTAGGTGCCATTAACCTTGCGGCGATCGAAGAATTTGAACAGCAAAGTGAGCGAAAATCTTATCTTGATCATCAAGATGACGATTTAAATAAAGGGCTTGCAACCTTAGAGGAAGCGATCCGTAAAATAGATAAGGAAACCCGAAGCCGCTTTAAGACGACATTTGATTCAGTCAACGAAGATCTCGGACGCTTATTTCCGAAAGTGTTTGGTGGCGGCCGAGCTTATTTAGCGTTAACTGACGACGATTTGCTAGAAACGGGCGTGACTATCATGGCCCAACCACCGGGGAAGAAGAACAGCACAATCCATCTTCTTTCGGGTGGTGAAAAAGCCTTAACCGCTTTATCATTGGTATTCGCCATTTTTAGGCTGAATCCTGCTCCCTTCTGTATGTTAGATGAAGTGGATGCGCCATTAGACGATGCCAACGTAGAACGTTTCTGTCGATTGCTAAAAGAAATGTCACAGAGCGTACAGTTTATTTATATCAGCCATAACAAAATAACCATGGAAATGGCGGATCAACTTATTGGCGTGACTATGCACGAGCCAGGTGTGTCTCGTATAGTTGCGGTAGACATAGAGCAAGCGGTGGCGATGGCTGACGCTGGATAACTAGAAGAAAGACAGGGTAACCAATGGAAGATTTGCAACTAGTATTGTTCGTTTTAGGCGCCATAGCCATAGTTGCTGTGCTGGTGCATGGATTTTGGTCTATCAGAAGACAACAGCCTAAATCATTGAAAGATAGCCCAATGAGCAACTTTTATAAGAAACAGGCTGAGAAAGGTGAGACGAGTCCGAAGCGGATCGATTCAGAAGGGTTTGATGCCGATGGTATTGGCGCCGTACGCGTGCGCAAAGCCGGTGAACTTGCACCTAACAACGAAACTCCTGCGGCCAACCCTTATTTGAAGCAGGAAGTAAAGCTAGAACCTAAGCCTGAATTTAAACCACAAGAGTTTAAATCAACAGAATTTAAACCAGAGTTGAAAGTTGGCCCTAAACACGAGCCAGTGACAGCTCAGCCTGATTTTAGCTTGCAGCCACCCGTGGCAAAAGAGCAACACCGTGGCCCGAAAGTCTCGCGTCAAGAGCCCGTCTTGAACACTCAAGCGAGCACGCAAACTCCGCCAATGGGTCAATCCCATGCGGCTATCGTCGCGCAAAAAGCGGCTGAGCAGGAACATGCGTTACGTAGTGCAGCTCCGCAGCAAACGGCCTTGTTTGACGAAAATGAATATAAAGAAGATAGCTATCAAGAAGAGGTTGCCGAACAAGCCGCTGAAGATGAGTTAGGTGAACCACGCGACGTACTGGTATTACACGTGGTCGCTAAAGATGGCCTACAGCTTAACGGCGCCGAATTGCTGCCTTGTTTCTTAACTTTGAATTTTAAATATGGTGATATGAATATTTTCCATCGCCATGTGGATAATGCTGGCAATGGTAAAGTATTGTTCTCGATAGCGAATATGCTAAAGCCTGGTGTGTTTGATCCGGATAATATGGAGCAGTTCAGTACCCAAGGCGTGGTGTTTTTCATGACTTTGCCTTGTTACGGTGACGCCCTAATGAACTTTTCGATTATGCTTAACTCGGCGCGTCAACTCGCGGATGATATCGATGCGGTCGTGCTTGACGGACAACGTCAACCTTGGGGTGAGTTCACTAAGCAAGATTATTTACACCGCATTCGCGCTAACGCTTAAGCCGACACCGCAACTTGGCGGTTAATACATTGATGAGGCCGCGATTGCGGCCTCATTTTTTGTGATCTACTTTTTGTGTTCTAAAGAATTCTGGATAAAGAATATGCAAGACATTCAACTCGATACACTTCTGTCTAAAGACGTCACCCCAGAAAACGCATCGCAGGTGATGCAGGCGCTCAGCCAATCGCTGAACGAGCACAACATTCGTTACTATGTAGACGATGCACCGAGCATTACCGATTCTGAGTACGACAGGTTGATGCAGCGTTTACTCAAGTTAGAAGCCTTGTATCCCCATTTGATTGTCGCTGATTCACCGACTCAAAGGGTGGGCGGATTAGCGCTCGCCAAATTTGATCAAATCACGCACCTTAAGCCTATGTTAAGCCTAGATAACGCCTTCGATGAGGCGGATTTCAGTGCTTTCCATAAGCGTGTCACCGATAAAGTGGGTGAGGTGAGCTTTTGTTGTGAGCCTAAACTCGATGGCCTTGCCGTGAGTATCTTGTATCGCCATGGTGTGCTCGAGCGTGCGGCGACGCGCGGCGATGGTTCAGTGGGTGAAGACATCACTGAAAATGTTAAAACCATTAAATCGATCCCGCTTAAATTACGTGGTAATGACTTCCCTGAACTCGTTGAAGTACGCGGCGAGGCTTTTATGCCAAAAGCCGCTTTTGAGGCTTTGAACGATAGAGCACGCGCCAAGGATGAAAAACTCTTTGTTAATCCGCGTAACGCAGCAGCCGGTAGCCTACGTCAACTCGACAGTAAAATTACTGCTGCCCGTTCATTGGCTTTTTATGCCTATGCGCTCGGTGTGGTGGAGCCGGATTCCCATCCGTTAGCTAAAACCCATTTTGAACAGTTGCAACAGCTTAAGTCGTGGGGCTTACCCGTTAGTAGTGAAATCAAAGTCTGCGCTGAACTAAGCCAAGTCTATGATTACTACAAAGACATTCTTACTCGTCGCGGCGATTTAGCCTTTGAAATTGATGGGGTAGTGATGAAAGTTAACGATATTGCCCAGCAGCAACGTTTAGGTTTTGTGGCTAAATCTCCCCGCTGGGCGATTGCCTATAAATTCCCTGCACAGGAAGAAATGACTCTGCTCGAAGGCGTTGATTTTCAAGTAGGGCGCACAGGTGCCGTGACACCAGTAGCACGCTTAAAGCCAGTGTTTGTTGGCGGCGTGACGGTATCAAATGCGACGCTGCACAATGCCGATGAAATTGCCCGCTTAGGCATTAAAGTCGGTGACACTGTGATCATCCGCCGCGCTGGCGATGTGATCCCACAAATTGTTGCCATAGTGCCCGAAAGACGCCCTAAAACGGCGACAGACATTGTATTTCCGCATAATTGCCCTGTGTGTGGCAGTTTAGTCGAGCGCCTAGAAGGTGAGGCTGTGGCTCGCTGCAGCGGCGGTTTGTTTTGTGAGGCGCAGCGTAAAGAAGCGATTAAGCATTTTGCATCCCGCAAGGCTTTAGATATCGATGGCATGGGCGACAAAGTCGTTGAGCAATTAATTGATAAAGAGTTAGTTCAAAGTCCTGCGGATCTGTTTAAGCTCACCGCTTCCATGATGACTATGCTTGACCGCATGGGGATGAAGTCGGCAACCAATTTAGCTGCCGCGATTGAAGCGGCCAAAACGACCACTCTTGCGCGTTTCTTATATGGCTTAGGTATTCGCGAAGTGGGCGAGGCGACGGCAGCAAACCTGGCGGCACACTTTGCCAGTCTAGATGCGCTGCGGGTGGCAACTGTGGAGCAGTTAACTGAAGTGGAAGATGTTGGTGCTGTTGTTGCACAGCATGTGGCCCATTTTTTTGCCCAGCCCCATAACCTTGAAGTTATTGATGCTTTAGTTGCTGCTGGTGTTCATTGGCCCGCCATTCAAGCACCTAGTGCAGATGCTCAGCCGCTTAAAGGCCAAACTTGGGTATTGACTGGCACCTTAAATCAGCTCAATCGCAATGATGCTAAAGCTCAGTTGCAGGCGCTGGGGGCGAAAGTGGCAGGCAGTGTCTCCAAAAATACCGATTGTTTAGTGGCAGGAGAGGCGGCAGGTTCAAAACTGGCTAAAGCGCAGGAGCTTGGTGTTAAAGTGATGGATGAAGATGAGTTGTTAGCCCTTCTCGCGGCCAACGCTTGATTGGCGTCATTTCAGAGAGGGCGTTGGCTTGATGTTGATTCAATGCTGGCTGTAGCGGCTGCAGCCTTGTATCAAGGGGGAAATACCGCCGAATAGCCGATATTAAATAGTGCCTGGCCCAAGGCGCTATTTTTTTGTCTGAAAATAATCAAGGTGCGGAAAGATTATCTGCTTTGGCTATTGAATTAACCGCGATTGGCACCATCTCCTTGATATGCTGTTTTAGATTTTGCTGATTGGAAACCTATTTGAATTTTAGTCACATCACTTGGCTCGATGATAAAGGCCACATTAAACCGCCCATCTTTTTATATGCGCTTTTGGCTTATCTCGCGCGTGGTTGGTGTATTTTTATCGCCTCGCTGACTCAGATGGGTGATCGTTCTGAGTTAGTGCGGATTTTTTACCCTGAAAAGTCAGATTTTTTGCTAGCACTCGGGGCGGGACTTGGCGCGGTTTTGATTTATCTTGTGGTGATAGCTGAACGTCGACGTTCGCCCCAATGGTTAAGACCGATTTTTGTGCATTTAAAATGGGGGTTGTGGTTGCTGTTGATTATTGATGGCGTTTTGTTGGGTCAGCGATTGATCCATGGCCAATTTCTGTTTCATTGGAGTCTTGCTTTAGATGCTTTAATGTTATTTTGGTCGAGTATTTATCTTATTAAATCGAAGCGACTCAGTTATTACCTCCGTGATTGGCCAAAAGAAGAAGCTAAAGAACTTCAGCCTTAGTTTTTATCGTATTGTTATATAATAACTTTATTTAGATCTGAGCGGTGGGGCGCATGACGATGTGTTCTATCCCTCAGTTTGATAAGGATTTTTACCTTATTTCTCCATTGAATGCTTTGAATCATCTATAGTTATATGTACTTAGCTTAAATGTGCCCTGTTGGATACGCAGATGAGGCCATCTGTTTATATCCACATTACATTTGAAAGGAGTCATATTGCGTGGCAAAAGTACCTCAAAAAAAGTTGTTACTGTCAGAAATTCAACTTGGCATGAGAGTCAAGTTGCCTTTGTCATGGACGAACCACCCTTTTTTATTTAACCGTGTTGATATTAGCAGTGCCGCTCAAATCGAAATGATCCGTGGCTTAGGTGTTCCCTATGTTTTTTTGTTATCTGAATTGAATCGCGGATCGGAGACAGTTAGGGAAGATAAGGATGTTGAAGATGAAATTGAAGTTCCACCTGAGCGAGATCTTAAGGCCGATACCCGTAAGGCGATACGTTTAAGCCAAAAACGTTTCCTTGAGAACGTAAATAACTGCAGAAATGTATTTGGCAAGATAGCCAGTGATCCCGAAGGTGCCTATCGATTGTCGGCGTCATTGGTAGAAGACTTGCTCAGCCATCTACAGGAAGTTGAAAAACCTTTCCTCACTTTGGTTGGAATGGATGATAACGATGTCAGTGTGACCCAGCACGGGGTGTCTGTGGCAGTGTTGGCAATGATGATGGGCCATGCGCTGGATTTAAGCCCAAGGGAATTGCGTGATATTGCTCTTGGTAGTTTGTTACATGATATTGGTAAACTTAAGGTACCTGATGTTATTCGCCGTAAGCGCGGAGCCTTAACACCTCATGAGTCAAATTATCTGCAAATGCACCCTAATTTCGCCTATGACATGCTCAATCGTTCCGGATTATTCCCTAAAGAAGTACTACACATTGTGCTACACCACCATGAGTTTATTGACGGTTCAGGTTTCCCTGATGGGTTAACTGACCATAAAATTCCTATCATTACGCAGATCGTGAGTTTGGCAAATGACTACGATCAACAGCTCAGTGGTCAACAAATATCTTCCCCTCAAGTCGCTTTAGGTTATTTGTTTAAGAATCGGGCCACTAAACATGCTGAATCTTTAATCGCTATTTTGGTTAAAATTCTCGGTATTTATCCACCAGGAACCATAGTGAAACTCTCCGATGGCTGTATCGCAAAAGTCATGATGACGACTAAAGATGTGAGTCAACCCCAAGTGTGGGCCTGCAAAGAGGATGGTAGTGAGCCATCGCTGCGTTTTTTAAGTAATGAAGGCGTGACAGTACAAAAAGCCATCAAGGCGGAAGAGTTGTCCGAGGGTGCTATTCGTACCTTACAAGTCGATAAAGGGATTAGTTTTTATTTTAGTTCGCTACAAGCTTGAATCTTATGCGCTAAGTTCCGTATTCTATCCGCTGATGTGATTCCCTTAGGGCTAATATGGCGAATGTAAAAGCAGAAAACAGCGCAGTAAAATCCAGTGTTGCTTTGGTCGGTTGTGGTTGGTTTGGTTTTGCTTTGGCAAAGCAACTTGTCCATGAAGGCTATCGAGTCACTGGCTGTAAGCGCAGTGCCGAAGAATTATCGGTATTAACTGAAGTCGGGATTGAAGCCTATCCGCTGCAATTGGGCCACGAAGCATCATCTGCCCCCGATGCTCAGGCGTTAAGCGGTTTATTTCAGACTGATTATCTGGTGGTCAATATTCCTCCACGGCTAAAGCGTGGTAATGCCGCTTATCTTGAAGAATTACAACAACTCATCGCATTAACTCAAGGCTGGCAATATCAGCGGATTGTGTTTATCAGCACTACGGGCGTATATCCGACCCAAGATAAATTGATGACAGAAGCCGATGCGATGGCAGAATCAAGCGATAGCCAAGTGCTGTTAGATGCTGAAGCTTTATTTCAAGCATTGCCCCATACCTGTATCGTTCGTTTTGCTGGACTCGTCGGTCCTAAACGTCATCCTGGGCGTTTTCTTGCTGGAAAAACCGATGTGAGTGGAGCGAATGTCGCGGTAAATTTAGTCCATCTTAGCGACTGTGTGCGCGCCGTTAGCGCCATTCTCGCGGCAACTCATTCTGGATTATCAGTGGCGCCGATTTATAATCTTTGCGCACCTTCACATCCGACTAAAGCTGAGTTTTATCAAGCTGCTGCTGAATCTATAGGTTTAGTCGCGCCAGAATTTAATCAACAATCTATGCCGAGTAAAGTCATCCAAGCTGACGCGATTGTCACGGATTTAGGCTTTCGATATCAGTATGTTTCGCCGCTGGATATGCTAGCGGCATGTTGAGAAAGGTTCATTACTGTAAAAGGTAAAAGTTGAACTTTTAGGTTATCTTTGAGTTCCAAATTTGCTTGAGCAAATGTGTAATCCTTATTTAAACAAATGACGAATAAAAAGAGACAATATAATGAGCGTGTTTAATCGAGTTCGACCTATAGCAGTATTTGCGTGCGGATTAATGCTGAGTGCCAGCTTTGCCCTGCAGGCTGCAAGTTTCGAAGAAGGCAAGGATTACGTCACTGTGGCGGGCATTACCGAAGCACAAAAGCCAGTGCTGCGGGAGTTTTTTTCTTATAACTGCACACATTGTTATAAGCAAGAACCGCTCATCGAGTCGACAGTAAAGCTGCTTGGCAAAGATGTGGCCTTTGAGCGTACACCCGTTGGTGCAGGTCGTCCCGCTTGGGAATTGAGCCAGTTTGCCTATTATATGGCGCAAAAATTAAAGATGACTAAGCAAACCCATGGTGCCATTTTTAAGCAAATTCATGAGAAAGGTGAGCAATTTACCACCCTTGGGCAAGTAAAAGCCTTTTTCCTTGCCCAAGGCGCTAGGGTGGATGATGTCGATGCCGCGATGAATTCCGTCGATGCTAAATTTACCCTAATGAATTATGACTCTCAAGCTGAGCTTGCTGGGATCAAGGGGGTACCGTCATTACTGGTTAATGGCCGTTATATGCTGACCTCAACCGCACATACCGCAGAAGAATTGGCGGCGTTAGTGAGGTTTTTAGCTGCGAAGTAACGGCATTTTATAGACGGACGGCACGCGATGTACCATGCGATGAAAGTAGCTTTTTGCGAGTAACGCTTAGTCACGTTTCCTCAAGGTAGATTGAGTAACCCAGCATAGGCTGGGTTATTTTTTGTTGTAAACCTGCAAGGAGGCAGTGAGTCAAACCCTAACATTTTGACGAAATAACATGAGGAAATGAAACGGTAAGCAATTGACCTGACCTAGGTTTGATGAAATGAAACGTCTCTAATTAATTGAGAAACTCATGATTAAAACTCTCAATAATCTAGGCTAAAAATCTCAATTATCTGATTTTTAACCAGTCTAGAGCCGTATTAAAGGTCATTTAAATTTCTAATTTCCCTAGTTCAGACAATAAGTTATTTCTATTTATGGGTTGTAAATCCTCTTTCTCCATTCACATCCCACTCATTCATGTTCGACATTGGTCTAACCTGTTAAAAAAGTTAAAACCGCATCAAAATGTAATATCATTGTTAACTCTTTGAATTTGTTTCTATTCGCTATTTGCAGACAGTGTTTTGAATCACGGGTTAGACGAAAGTCGTGATTGTGCTCACACCAGCTGTTGCTAGATTAAACATGACTTAAAATTAAAACAGCATAGGGGAGTCACTATGGGTTTTGAAAACAACGACAAGGCAAAGGGTTATTGGCGCGAGAATATTCGTCTCGTACTGAGCTTATTAGCCATTTGGGCGGCAGTTTCTTTTGGATGCGGCATTTTATTGGTTGATGTACTCAATGAAGTCCATTTCATGGGATTCAAATTAGGTTTCTGGTTTGCACAACAGGGATCTATGTATGTATTCGTTGCGCTTATCTTTGTCTACGCGGCAAAAGCCAACGCCTTAGATAAAAAATATAACGTACAAGAAGACTAAGGAGCTTTGAGATGGATGTTCAAACACTCACATATATTATCGTAGGGCTCTCATTTGCGCTCTACATTGGGATTGCAATCTGGACCCGTGCGGGTTCAACCAAAGAGTTCTATGTTGCTGGCGGCGGTGTTCACCCTGTGGTGAACGGTATGGCAACGGCGGCAGATTGGATGTCAGCGGCGTCATTTATTTCGTTAGCGGGTATTGTGTCTTTCGTCGGTTACGATGGTAGCGTGTACTTGATGGGCTGGACGGGCGGCTACGTATTGCTTGCCCTTTGTATGGCACCGTATTTACGTAAATTTGGTAAGTTTACTGTGCCAGATTTCGTCGGTGAGCGTTATTACTCACAGGCGGCACGTACTGTAGCGGTTATCTGTGCCATCTTTATTTGCTTTACGTATATTGCAGGGCAAATGCGCGGTGTGGGTGTTGTGTTCTCGCGCTTCCTTGAAGTGGAGGTGGATACTGGCGTATATATCGGTATGGCGGTCGTGTTCTTCTACGCGGTACTCGGTGGTATGAAAGGGATTACCTACACTCAGGTTGCCCAATACTGCGTACTGATTTTCGCCTTTATGGTTCCGGCTATTTTCCTTTCAGTGATGATGACAGGCCACTTAGTTCCGCAAATTGGTTTTGGTGCTGAGTTACTGGATGCCGCTGGCAATAATAGCGGTGTGTATTTGTTAGAAAAACTCAATAACGTTTCGGTTGAGCTCGGCTTTGCACCTTACACCGACGGTTCTAAGAGCATGATAGATGTGTTCTGTATTACGGGTGCCTTGATGGTGGGTACTGCGGGTTTACCCCATGTTATCGTGCGTTTCTTCACTGTACCTAAGGTGAAAGATGCACGTATCACTGCAGGATGGTCGCTTGTTTTTATTGCGATTATGTACACCACAGTGCCTGCGTTAGCAGCGTTCTCCCGCGTGAACATGATTGAAACTATTAACGGTCCCGATTCTAAAGGTGTGGCTTATGAGTCTGCACCAGATTGGATTAAGAACTGGGAAAAAACCGGTTTGATTAAGTGGGATGACAAAAATGGCGACGGTAAAATTTACTATTCGTCAGGTAAGATTGAAGATCCCGCTAGCAAAAATGAAATGAAGATTGATAACGATATTATCGTACTTGCTACGCCAGAAATCGCTAATTTACCAGCTTGGGTTATCGCCCTTGTGGCGGCGGGTGGTTTAGCAGCTGCGTTATCAACATCTGCAGGCTTGCTATTGGTGATTTCAACGTCGGTTTCACACGACCTATTGAAAAAGAATTTAATGCCTAACCTTTCCGATAAAAAAGAGCTGCTATATGCTCGCTTGGCGGCAGGTATTGGCATTGTGATTGCGGGTTACTTTGGGGTGAACCCTCCTGGTTTCGTGGCGGCAGTGGTGGCATTCGCCTTCGGATTAGCGGCTTCCTCACTGTTCCCTGCCATTGTTATGGGTATTTTCTCTAAGACAATGAATAAAGAAGGTGCGATTGCTGGTATGTTAACGGGTCTGCTGTTTACTGCTGGTTATATCATCTACTTCAAGTTTGTTGATCCAACGGCTAACATAGCTGCTAACTGGTTCCTGGGTATTTCACCAGAAGGTATTGGTATGGTAGGCATGTTAGTGAACTTCGGTGTGGCAGCGATAGTGAGTCGAGTCACTGCGGCAACACCACTGCATGTTCAGGAGATGGTTGAATCGATTCGTTTCCCTAAAGGTTCGGGTGAAGCAAGCGGCCACTAACCTTACTGCGTAATGGTGAGTACCAACACAAGAGAGCGCTTCGGCGCTCTTTTTTATGGCTCTTTTGGCCAGCCTTTATGATTCTGTGGGGAGTCACTTTATTATGCTTGCGGCTGACTTTAGTCGAATGTAGCGTAGCGACAATGCAGGCTATAGTGATGACATCTCAGTAAAAATTCGCCTAAAGAAGGTGTTGCCTATGAATGCCAGTGAGTTACAACCCGTAGTGCAATTTCTACAGGGACTTGTGCCCTTTGATGCTCTACCTGAGGATGTAGTTGTGCGCTGCGCTAAGGCTGTTACTGTTGGGTATTACAGCAAGGCCTCTGGTTATGTTAATTTCGACGCGAATTCGCCTAAGTTGTATATGGTGCGAAGCGGCGCCTTTGAAGTGCGCGATCCTGACGGCGTGTTGGTGGATAGAGTGGGCGAGGGTGAGTTTTTTGGCTTTTCTACTTTGTTATCAGGGGAAAAAGTCGTTAATAAAGTCGCTATTCTTGAAGATGGTCTAGTTTATCATCTGCCCCAAGCCTTATTTGATAGTCTTAGGAGTGAGAGTCGTCACTTCGATAAGTTTTTTACCCGCGCCTTCGCAAAGCGTTTACGCCATGAGGCCCGCTTTAAGGCAAAGGATCTGACGACCACAAGTCGGATCAGCACGTTAATGTCTTCCACTCCCATCGTTATTGATGCCA
Organism: Shewanella sp. SM69; assembly: GCF_025653985.1. Classification (NCBI taxonomy): domain Bacteria; kingdom Pseudomonadati; phylum Pseudomonadota; class Gammaproteobacteria; order Alteromonadales; family Shewanellaceae; genus Shewanella; species Shewanella sp. SM69. Next base: position 6,649 of record NZ_JAKKRV010000007.1, on the reverse strand, counting down.
AAGCTAGCGTGACTCAGGCGGCACTCTTGATGCGAAATCGCCGAGTATCGTCCTTATTGGTGACGGATAATCATAAATTGGTTGGCATCTTAACCGATAAGGATTTGCGTAATCGCGTGTTAGCAGCAGGGCTTGATGGCGGCGTTGCTGTGCATCAAGCCATGACGGTTTCACCTATCTCGATTTCCTCCAATGCATTGATTTTTGAAGCTATGCTGCTGATGAGCGAGCATAACATTCATCACTTACCTATTATCGATCAAGATAAAGCTATCGGTATGGTGACCAGTACTGACATCTTGCGCGGGCAGGGCTCACAACCGCTACTGTTGATTGGTGAGATTGAACGGCAGCAGGATCTTGCCAGTTTAATTGGCGTCAGTAAGCAAATTCCCCTATTGCTGCAAAATCTTATTAGTGCCGATGCCAGAGCTGAAGAAATTGGCCGAGTGTTAACCTCTGTCACCGATGCGCTGACGCGGCGATTAATTGTGCTCAATCAGCAATTACTCGGTGAACCGCCCATGGCCTTTTGCTGGTTGGCATTTGGCTCGCAGGGACGACAAGATCAGGCTGCGTGTTCAGATCAAGATAATGGCTTGTTAGTCGCAGAAGAGATGGATGATTTTGCTAAAGGTTATTTTGATGCCTTAACCCATGCCGTGTGCGCAGGGCTTGACCAATGCGGTTATGAATTTTGTCCCGGCAATATTATGGCGCAAAATCCCCAATGGCGGATGTCACTCAAACAGTGGCAACAGGTATTTGAAAAATGGGTCATAACGCCTGAGCCTAAGGCGTTAATGCACGCCAGCATCTTCTTCGATATGCGATCGGTTTACGGTCCACAAACCCTTTTTGATGCCTTACAGGATAAAGTCTTAGCTCAAACCCGCGATAACGATATTTTCCTCGCGGGTATGACTGGCAATTCGCTGCTGGAGTCACCGCCGCTTGGATTTTTCCGCAAATTTGTACTCGAGCGGGATGGTAGCGAAGTTAAAGGCATAGATTTGAAGCATAAAGGTAATGCTTTGATTAACGATATTGCCCGTGTTTATGCCTTGTCTGCGGGCATTAAAGAAGTGAATACTGCAAAACGTATTCGTGCCTTGATGGATGCGAATATTCTTAATCGACAAGATGCGCTCAATTTGGCTGATGCCCACGAGTTTATCGCCCATATGCGGTTATCGAACCAAGGTTATCAACATAATCAAGGGGTAGAGGTGAGTAATTATTTGCTGCCTGGGCATTTATCTTCGCTGGTTCGTCATCAGTTACGTGACGCTTTTAAAGTCGTACATGAGGCGCAGGCGGGGATGAAGATGAAATTTATGCGAAGCTTTTGATATGAATACATTGTTGCTGAAAACTCAGCTCAATTGGCGGGCGCTGCGTTGCCAACATCATTTATTTAAAGGCTATTATCAGTCGCTGTTGCCTCTGCCGGCAATGCCGTTATCCGAAGCGCCGTTAACGGCGATGGATTTGGAGATGACAGGGCTCAATCCACAGCAAGACCAAATTCTCAGCATTGGATTGGTGCCGATTGAGCGCGGTGAGATCCCGTTGGCACGCGCCGAGCAAAAGTTAGTGCAAATTCGCGGTAGTGTAGGCCAAAGTGCGACGATCCACGGCATTCTTGATAATCATTTGGTACAAGCCGTCACCATTGAGGAAGCCATGGGCTGGTTTATCAATCAAACCTATGGACGCGTGCTGGTGGCACATCATGCCCCTTTAGATTGTCGTTTTTTACAGCAGGATTTATTGACGATTTATCATCAAGCCATTGTTTTACCTGCAATTGATACTTTAATGGTTGAAAAGCACCGTTTACTACGGGAGCACTCAGTGATTAAAGAGGGGAGTTTGAGCCTTGGCGCTTGTCGCGAGCGTTATGGTTTACCTATTTATGCGGCCCATAGCGCGCTGACCGATGCCTTAGCTTGTGGGGAATTATTACTCGCGCAAATGGCCGCCATGGGCGGTGCAGCAAAGCTTACTGTGGCTGATTTACTGCAAAAATCGACTTAGTCAGTGTTAACAGAAATCACTCTTTGTGGTGAGTGAATCCATTTGAGATGGATTGATTTCACTTTGATTTCATCTTAGGTTAATCACTGACAAGCTAAACTCAGTTGACATTTAATCCTCTGTTCAAATTCAACCTGCCGTTAACTTGGCAATCCAACCAACTTGTACTTCACTCTACTAAGTTGAGAGTGTAGGAGAATATGATGCCGTTACCTTTACTTTGGGTGGGTGGTGCCGTAATCGGTGCGGTTTTGCTGGCCGATGAGCGCGAGCAGCGTCAACAGCTTGAGCGTGACAGATTACTCGGTAAGGCCCCTAAGTACCCCGTTGCCAATCGCGCTATGGTGGCACCGCCGAGTCAATGGCAAAAGGGATTAAAACAAGTATCGCCAATTCCTGGCAGTATCGTCTGTTGTTATGTTTTTGGCGTGATTGAGCATACTGGCATTTGGCTTGGTGATGATTGCCTCGTAGAGTTACATGGCTCAGGGCTGGTGCGGGCTGTATCGGTAAAGCGTTTTTTAGCGGGACGGACCGGTAGCCAAATCTATCTTGCCTGTAATCACCAACATCAGCCTCTTATTGCCGACTCTGTGTTGCCCCGCGCTGAACAGGCGATTTATCAGTATCGGGAATATGATTTATTCGACAATAATTGCCATCGATTTGTCTGGTCTTGTATTAGTGGCAGCGAAGGCGTGGTTAAAGGCTTTAACGAGTTAAATCAAAAACTCGCCGAACATTTTAATCAAGCTATCTATTGGGATGAGATGATCATTAGCAAGCTGAATGAATAAGTTCTGTAGTCATATACTAAAAAAGCCATCGATTAAGATGGCTTTTATGTTTTAGTGAAACACTATGTAATCGTTTTGCAGAAACCGTTTACGGCTTACAAAAATAATCTACAGCGCGTTTGACTAACTCTATGCCTGTTTTATCGCAAGGCGGTAACTCGGCATCACTGATATTGATAGGTGTGACGCGATTTCCCCATTGTAGCAAGAGTGCGGCAGAGGTTAAGCCTGCGCCAAAGGCACAAGAGAGTATGGTTTGATTCGGCTTGATAATGCCTTGTTCTAACGCATCACAAATGGCAATTGGAATCGTTGCCGCCGAGGTATTGCCATAATTAGCGATGTTCACGAAGGCTTTTTCTTTCGGGATTTTCATTCGGCTAACTAAGGTATCAATAATACGTTCGTTGGCTTGATGCGGGATCACGAGATCCACTTCATCCTTATCAACACCACATTTTTCAAGCACTTTAGTGCTCAATTTATTCATTCCGTTAATCGCACGCTTGAAGATTTCTTGGCCATCGAATTCAATGAAAAAGTCCAATGAGTCGGCTGAGAATCTGTCCATCGCCGTGCCAAAGCCTGCTTTCAGAATATCACGACCTTCAGGATCGTTATTTAGCTCATAACCGAGCACGCCACCGGCAACATCTGTCGCTTCAACCACAACGGCACCCGCACCATCACCAAATAGCACTGCAGTTTCGCGGCGCGACCAATCTAAATAGAAAGATAAACGTTCAGCACCAATGACTAATACTTTCTTGCTCTGGCCACTCTTGATTTGTGAGCTGGCTAAACCTAATCCATATAAGAAGCCACTGCAGGCAGCATTGATATCGAATGCGGCACAACTGGCGCCAATATTAGCTTGTACAGTGGATGCAATATTTGGGATCAAAGTGTCTGGGCTGGCACTGGCCAGAATGATCATGTCGATTTCACTGCCATCAATACCCGCTGCTGCGAGCGCACGTTGTGCTGCAACTGAAGCAAGTTCAGAGGTATTTACATGACTGATATGGCGTTGGCTGATCCCTGTGCGAGATTTAATCCATTCGTCGGATGTCTCGATAAAGGTAGCAAGATCATCGTTGGTCAGCGTGGCTGGTGGAACACATTTGCCCCAACCTGTGATAGTGGCGTACTGCATGGTGGTTTCTCTCAAATAAAAAAGGCAGAACCTGAGCGCTGCCTTGAATCGACAACAAAGCTTATCGGCAACTCTAATGGCCGTCCGTGATCTAGACCACCTGTTTGGCGACGAGATCTCGAATTGTCATTGCGGCATGCAGAATATGATGACGCAGTAGCGCCGTCGCTTTTTCTGTTTCTCTCAGTTTGCAGTGGTTGAGCAAAGCCCTGTGCTCATGCTCTGCGGCAGGAATTCCCCCCGCGAGCAATAACTGCAAACGAATGTATCTATCACAATTAGTATTGAGGCCGTGAACAACCTCAAGGGTGTGTGGGCGATTAGCCGCCTGATATAAGCAAGTGTGAAATTGCGTATTCAACTCGCTCCAACTGGCGACGGCATCTTCATGTTTGAAGGCCGACTCCAATTGTTCGAGTACACGTTCTGCTTTTTCTAAATCAGCCTCTTGAAGTCGTGGGATCGCTTTCGCAAGCAGATCGGTTTCGATCATTGCACGTAATTCAAAAAGTTCGGTGACTTGTTCGACGGATAACACGGTCGCAGTCGCACCTTTATGGGGCTCAAACTTAACGAGTCCTTCGGCTTCGAGTTGCAATAACGCTTCTCTCACCGGAATACGGCTGACATTTAACGCTTCAGCCAAGGCACTTTGTCTGAGGGGTTCTCCTGCGGCTATGTCACCTGAAAGAATTCTCTCTCTGAGCACTTCCACAACTAACTGAGTGCGGGTTTTGTGAACGATAGGCGTAGTTCGACTCATTATTTCCGTCTATTTCGGGTATTTTCTCGTTATTTGCCCAAGATTACCGTTAAAAACACCACAAATAAAGGGAAATGCTTGATTGAGTGCAGTACCTAAGAGACTAACAATGCCCAAAAGACGGGGTTTATTTGTGGTTTTCTCTTACGATTTGAAGCGCATTACTTGCGAGTGGCTTCGATGGCTTCGATGGCAACGGTGGCAATTATTTGTAAAAACGCTGTTCAGCTTCTTCAATTGAGTATTTTGATTAAAATAGTGCAATTACACATTTCACTGCTGGATTTTTGGGACTCTAATTTGGTGGGACAATTGCTATCTCGCATAGACACAAGCTGTGCATAGAGATTTGCCTGTACAGCCACGAAATATCACTAACGCGCAATTTAGCGCTAAAAGCATAACTTCGCGGTGCAATTTCTGATAATGAATGGAATAATAGCGCTATAACGCCTTAGGCGATTTGGGAGTATTACAGTGAGTCGAGCAGTATTTTTAGACCGTGATGGTGTTATTAACAAAGACCATGGTTATGTCCACCTAGTGGATGACTTCGAATATATTGACGGTGTGTTTGAATCTTGCCTCTCTTTAAAGGAAATGGGCTACAAGTTAGTTGTTGTTACTAATCAATCTGGTATTGCCCGTGGCATGTATACTGAAGACCAATTCCACAGCTTAACGGAGTGGATGGATTGGAACTTTGCCGACAAAGGGGTCGAGCTCGATGGTATTTACTATTGCCCGCATCATGCCGAAAAAGGTATAGGGGAATATAAGGTCGATTGTGATTGCCGCAAACCTAAGCCGGGTATGCTTAATGATGCGGCGCAATTCTTAAAAATCGACTTAGCGCACTCAGTCATGGTTGGCGACAAAGCCGAAGATATGCAGGCTGCGAAAGCGGCGGGCGTGACTACTCGTATATTAGTGCGCAGTGGTAAGGTTATTGCCGATGACAGTGATGCCACAGTGGTACTCGACAGTATTGCCGATGTGCCAGCTTACTTAAAAAGCGTGGGTTAGTTGGAGTTCTACTACTTATAATCAGTTCATCATGGGCTGATTCGTCAACCAAGGTTGCGATATAAGCTGTGCCAGCTGTCGCTCTTGTTCGATAGAAATCAGAAGTAAAGCTATCTCGCATGAGATAAAGAGCTAACCAATAGGTTGGCTCTTGTCATTTCTAGCGCTGAGTTAACCTCATCTTTTGCCTTAATCCGGCACAAATTCGATAATATTGGCGTAAAAACACACTTTTAGTTCAAAAAGTGTGCGCTTGAATCGTTTTTTCGTAATTATTCGCGCCAAAGGGGTTGCGGTAAAATCTGACATCCCTATAATGCGCATCCACTGACCCAGCGGGGTCAAGGGTTAAACGCTGAATAAGCTGATAACCACGCTCTTTAACAATTTATCAAGCAAATCTGTGTGGACACTCACAGGTGTTGAGTTAATCGAAACTGCTTAGCCTTCGGGTTGGCAGTAAAAAATTTAAATCAATGTTTTCAAGTCATTCTCCTCAACGAGAAGCGTGATTGAGTGTTCATAGTAATATGTACATACAGTAATGTATGAATTGAAACGTGATGCTTTTTAGTGAGCAAAGCGAATCAAAACAGTAGAATTCATTGAGCCGCTGAAGTCGCAAGACGGAAGCAACAAAACTTTAATTGAAGAGTTTGATCATGGCTCAGATTGAACGCTGGCGGCAGGCCTAACACATGCAAGTCGAGCGGCAGCACAAGGGAGTTTACTCCTGAGGTGGCGAGCGGCGGACGGGTGAGTAATGCCTAGGGATCTGCCCAGTCGAGGGGGATAACAGTTGGAAACGACTGCTAATACCGCATACGCCCTACGGGGGAAAGGAGGGGACCTTCGGGCCTTCCGCGA